>USPX01000241.1 GCA_900556665.1 uncultured Eubacteriales bacterium | reverse complement strand
GGAATTGTTTTTATAGTGGTAGGGATATTCAATTACAAGTTTCCGCAGGCAGCGTGTTATATGCCGCCAGAATGGAAGATAAGAGAAGAAGAAAATAAAGACCATATAAAAGGTGTTAAAATAGCTGGTATAAGCTTAATGGTTATAGGCTTAATTATGCTTATTCTTGGCATTTTATAGTGGTAAATAAGGGAGGGCAAAATGATTGAGTATTTTGTACTCCCTTATTTTTTTGAATGAATCTAATATTTTGCTAGGTATATTTTATAAAAATACAACATTGTGTAAAAATAACAGAAAATAGCAGTAGACAAATGACAAAATATAAGATAAGATGATTAACATAAAAACGGACATCGTATAAAGTTGATAATAAGGTTCAACAGTTTCTACCAAATCACCATAAATGATTTGACTACGATATGCATAAAGGAAAGATTATATTTACATATCAGAAACTCATTATACGGTCATGACAAACATGGAGGCATAATGATGGACAAAATAAGAACTTACTTTGAATTTGATAAAAAGGGTACAAACTTCAAAACAGAAATTATAGGAGCTTTAACCACTTTCTTAACTATGGCATATTGCTTATTTTTAATTCCAAACGTATTAGCACAAACAGGGATGCCAGAAGGTAGTGTGTTTGTGGCAACAGCATTAGCAGCAGCAGTTGGTTCATTTATCATGGGGGCCTTTGCTAAGTTTCCACTAGCATTAGCACCTGGGATTGGTGTCAATGCATTCTTTACTTACAGTGTATGTTTAGGTATGGGGATATCATGGGAAACAGCACTTGCAGGCGTTTTAATGTCAGGACTTATTTTTATTCTTATTTCAGTAACAGGATTACGAGCCCTTATTATTAAGGCTATTCCAAAAGACCTTAAACTTGCTGTATCAGCAGGAATTGGATTATATATTGCATTTATTGGACTTAAAAATGCAGGTATTGTTGTATCAAGTCCATCTACTATTGTAGCTTTAGGAAATCTTAAAGATCCTAGCGTATTATTAGCAATCTTTGGCGTTTTAGTTATAGCAGTATTATTAGTGAGAAATGTTAAAATAGGAATCTTTTTAGGTATTGTAATCACAACTGTTTTAGGCATGATTTTAGGGATAATAGATATACCAACAAAAGTGGTTGCAATGCCACCATCTATTATGCCAACTTTCGGTGTGGCGATTTCACACATTAAGGATGTATTTACACCATCTATGCTTGTAGTGATTTTTACATTTTTATTTATGGATTTCTTTGATACTGCAGGAACATTAGTAGCAGTAGGGACAAAGGCTGGGCTTGTAAAAGAAGATGGGACTATTGAAAATGGCTCAAAGGCATTACTTGCAGACTCTGTAGCAACTTGTATTGGGGCCGTGTTTGGTACGACTAATACGACTTCTTATTTAGAATCATTATCAGGGATTTCACTAGGTGCAAAAACAGGCTTTTCAAGTGTAGTTGTAGCTTTCTTATTCCTTGTATCCATGATCTTTTCACCGCTATTAACAGTGATTACATCGGCAGTTACAGCACCAGCGCTTATCATCGTAGGCTCTATGATGTGTAGTGCCTTAAAGGATATTGCTTGGGATAAGAGTGAGATTGCTATTGCAGCATTTTTAACAATTATTTTAATGCCTCTGACTTATAGTATAGGTGAAGGTATTGCATGTGGTTTCTTAACTTATGTTGTACTTATGATCTTTAAAGGTGAGTATAAAAAGGTGCATCCAGTAATGTATGGACTTGAGGGTTATTTGTACTTTACTTTATGAAATGATAAGTAGTAGTTTTGATATGAATTAGAAAATAAATAATAGATAAAAAATAAATGGCGATAAACAAATAAATATGTTTGTTTATCGCCATTTATTTTTTGTGGACTAAAAGTAATTTTTAATGAGTTTTGTATAAAATATCTAGTCAAAAGTAAATAAGTATAGTTTAAAGTAATAAAAACATTGATGGATATTAAAATAAATAGTAAAATATTATAAAAGATTTAGAAAATAAAAAGGGGAAATCGATATGCCTATTACAGAGCTTTTAGAACGAAATAGTGTGCAGTATGGGAATGATATTTGTCTCGTAGAAATTAATCCTGAGGTAAAAGAAAAAAGACGTGTCACATGGAAAGAATATGAATTAATGGAGCCTAATCCAGTGACACATTATCGTAGAGAAATTTCATGGCATGTATTTAATGAGAAAGCAAATCGTTTTGCAAACTTATTATTAGAAAGAGGAATTGAAAAAGGGGATAAAGTTGGAATTTTGTTAATGAACTGTTTAGAATGGCTTCCAATTTATTTTGGAATTTTAAAAACAGGTGCATTAGCAGTACCACTTAATTTCAGATATGCACCAGATGAAATTAAGTACTGTGTAGAACTTGCAGAAATAGATATTTTGGTATTTGGACCTGAGTTTATCGGACGTGTAGAAGAAATTGCAGATGAAATTAGTAAGAACAGATTATTATTCTACGTAGGTGCAAACTGTCCAACCTTTGCAGAAGATTATGGATCACTTACAGCAAACTGCTCAAGTAAAACACCTGATATTAAATTAACTGATGATGATGATGCAGCCATATATTTCTCATCAGGTACAACAGGTTTTCCAAAGGCAATTTTACATAAGCATAGAAGCCTTATGCACTCAGCGAAGGTAGAACAAAATCACCATGGTCAAACAAAGGAGGACGTTTTCTTATGTATTCCGCCACTTTATCATACAGGTGCTAAAATGCACTGGTTTGGAAGCCTTATTTCAGGAGGAAAAGCAGTACTTCTACGTAGTACAAAGCCAGAATACATTATTCAATCAGTTTCTAAAGAAAAGTGTACTATCGTATGGCTCTTAGTACCTTGGGCACAAGATATATTAGAAGCGTTAGATAGAGGAGATATAAAACTTACAGATTATGAACTTGCACAATGGCGTTTAATGCACATTGGTGCTCAACCAGTACCACCAAGCTTAATCTCTAAATGGAAGGAATATTTCCCTCATCATCAATATGATACAAACTATGGATTAAGCGAATCTATTGGACCAGGTTGCGTGCATTTAGGGGTAGAAAATGTACATAAAGTAGGAACTATAGGTAAAGCAGGATATGGATGGGAAGTTAAGATTGTAGATGAAAAAGGTGAGCTTGTAAAACCAGGAGAAGTTGGGGAACTGGTAGTAAAAGGGCCTGGGGTAATGACTTGCTATTATCATGATGAAAAAGCTACTAAGGAAGTTTTAAAAGATGGATGGCTCTTTACAGGAGATATGGCACAGGAAGATGAAGATGGTTTCATTTTACTTGTAGATCGTAAAAAAGATGTCATTATCAGTGGTGGCGAAAACTTATATCCAGTACAGATTGAAGACTTTATTCGCACAAATGATGCTGTTCATGATGTAGCTGTTATAGGTCTTCCAGATAAACGACTTGGTGAGATTGCAGCAGCAATTATTGAAATAAAACCAGGATATAGTTTGACAGAAGAGGAAATTAATGAATTCTGTATGAAATTACCTCGTTATAAGAGACCAAGAAGAGTATTCTTTGAGGATATTCCAAGAAATCCAACAGGTAAAATTGAAAAAAATACGCTTAGAAAAATGTTCTGTACAGAAAATTTAGTAGAAGCACAAAATCGTGGATAAAAACTCAAGCTGACTGCAAATTTATATTTGCAGTCAGTCTTATTTTATCTATTAAATAGGTAAGATAATCTTAAAGTGCAGCATTTGAGCTAGCTTGAAAGGCATATTTTGAATTGGAATGAATGAGA
>USPX01000240.1 GCA_900556665.1 uncultured Eubacteriales bacterium | reverse complement strand
TATATTGCAAAAGGTTTCTTTGACACTATTTCAAAAGAAATTGATGAGGCTGCACGTATTGATGGTGCTACAAATGCACAAGTTTTTACTAAGATCGTTGTACCACTTTCAAAACCTATTATTGTTTATACAGCACTTCAAGCATTTATTTCACCTTGGATGGATTATATCTTTGCAAAGATTATCATGGGTGATAACTATGAGAAATACACAGTTGCGATTGGTTTATGGTATATGACAGAAAAAGAGAATATTGAAAACTACTTTACAATGTTTGCAGCAGGTAGTGTATGTATTGCTATTCCAATTACAATCTTATTTATTTGGCTTCAAAAATATTATGTATCAGGTATTACAGGAGGTTCTGTAAAATAGTTATTTCAAAGATTGGGTATGGGGGGACGATTTATGAAACAACGAAAACTGCAGACAAGGCTTAGTATATATTTTTCACTAATAGCAATTATACCTGCCTTGATTGTTATGTCTATAAGTATCAAGTTCACAATGAATAGCACAGAGAAAACAGTTGGTAGTTACACACAAAAGCTAATGGAGCAATTAAGCTACAATATGAATAACATATTTTTGGCTGAGCGCAGTGTCATTGGTGATTTGAAGAATTCGAGTTATATCCAACAAATTGCGAAAAAATATGAGGATTTAGATGCTAATACCCAATCTGTTTTAAGAAGTAAGGTCCATGATATTGTAAGTCCAGCAATTAAAGGGCAAGATAGCATAGATGGTATATATATATATGGTAATGATCATATTTACTATCAAAATGTTAAAACAGAAATGACATTTAGTATGCAAAACTTTAAGTTAAGTGAAGCATATCAAAGGCTAATAGGAGCAAATACCATAGACTTTATATGGTTTACATTAGAAGATGGCAAGGTATATGTGGCAAGAAAGATTTTAAATGAAGGCGATGCTGCTATTATACTTGCTATCAATAATGACTATTTAAGAAATTTATTAGATTTAAGTAATGTAGATGGTAAAATGAATCTTGCTATTTTGGATGAAAATAGCAAGGTGCTTATAGGCGAGCTAGATAATGAGAAGTTAAACAATGTAATGCGTGCATTGAAAGATGAAGAGGCTGGAGAGTCAGTATATACAAACACAATCTCAAATCATATTGTCAGTACAGTAAAATGTAGTAATGGGTGGCAAGTGATCAGTATTGCACCAGTAGCTACTTTAATGAGTGATTTTAATAGGTCATGTATCTATGGCATACTTATTTTAGCGGTGTGTAGCACCGTGGCTATTTTATTAAGCATTGCATTAGGTCATAAAATAACACGCCCTCTTAAAAAGATGGCAGTTTATATGAAGCAAGTGGAAGAGGGGAAGTTTACTTTTAAAGAAAGCATTGTAGAAAACATACAGAGTAGAGATTTGGAGATTGAGCTTTTAATAAGTGGGTTTGGACATATGTTAAAGGCTATTACACAAATGTTAGAGGCTAGTAAGCGTGTAACGGAGCGTATTAAAGACAATACAAATTCTTTGAAAGAACAAGGTCAGGTAACAGCCAGTTCAGCAGATGCTGTGAATGCAAGTGTGAAACAAGTTGCAGATGGTGCGAGAATACAGAGCATACAAATGCAAGAAACAGAAGAATTAATGGCAGAGCTCGCTAGCCAAGTAGGTGAAGTCCATAAGGTCACAAATGATATCCAAAGTATTTCACAAAGTATTATGGCTGTTAGTGAAAAAAATAGTGAAAATCTAAGTGCTTTAGATAAAAAAGCATTATGTAATATTGAGGTAAGTCATAGGGTAAGAGAGAGTGTAAAAGCATTAAGTGAAGAAACTGAAAATATGTATGATATATTAAAAATGGTAACAGATATTAATGGACAAACAAGACTATTATCTTTTAATGCTTCTATTGAAGCAGCTAGAGCTGGTGAATTTGGTAAAGGATTTTCGGTAATTGCTACTCAGGTACGTCAATTAGCATTACAAACAGAAGAAGCTATTTGTAGCATTAAAGATTTATTAGTAGAGATTGAAGCAAAAAGCAAATTAGCTTCTGATGAATTAGAAGAAGCTACATTACTTTTTGAAACGCAAAGACCTTTAGTAAAAGAGGCAAATGAGAAGTTCCAGGATATTGTAAGCCAAATGACAGCTATTAATGATGAAATTAATTATGCTAATCAGTTAATCAGTTTAATTGATATACATAAAGAAGGTGTCCTTGAAAAAATCATAAAGATTAATGGTATTTCTCAAGAGTTTGCGGCAGTTACACAAGAGGTAACTGAGAAAACTGCTGTACAAGCTAAATGTTTAATCAGCTAGCAGGACAAATGAGTACAACAGTGAATGAATTAGAACAGTGCTATTAAAGTGTTAGGGGAGGGTATATGGAATTTCAAGGTGTATATCATCGTAGCAGTGATAATTATTGCTACCCTTTAGATGAAGAGAACTTAATTATTAATTTAAAAACAGGTAAAGGAGTCTCCAAAGTGTTTTTACACTATGGAGACCCTTTTACAAATGGGATTTTAGGTGGTAATGAAGCTTGGGAAGGTCAAAGAGAAGAAGTGGTTTTTAAAAAGACACTGAGTCATCATATTTGGTGGACAACCACCGTACAGCCTCAGTATAAAAGATGCCGTTATTACTTTGAACTAGTTGCTAAAGAGGGTGTGATTTATTATTTTGAAGATGGCTTTTATACAGAAGAGGATTTAAAAGAAATGCGAGGGCAACCACAGTATTTTACATTTCCTTGGATGAATAAAGCGGATATTAATAGGGTGCCAGATTGGGTAAATGAAACAATTTGGTATCAAATTTTTCCGGAACGCTTTTGTAATGGGGATAAAAGCTTAAATAAGCCAGGAACATTAGAGTGGGCAGGACCTGAACAACCTGTTAAAAATAATGAATTTTATGGGGGGGACTTAAGAGGAATTATTAATAAATTACCGTATCTAAAGGCACTTAATATTTCTGGTATTTATTTAACACCTATTAATGAAAGTCCAAGTACCCATAAATATGATACCAGCGATTACTTCAAGATTGATCCTTATTTTGGGGATGAAGAGACTATGAAAGAGCTTGTTCAAAAAGCACATGCATTAGGCATTCGTGTCATGTTAGATGGGGTGTTTAATCATGCTGGTGCGTTATGTGATAAGTGGCAAGACGTAGTAAAAAAGGGACCTAAGTCAGCTTATTATGACTGGTTTATGGTGAATGAGTGGCCCTTTGATCCCAATAGCTGGAATGCTAAAGCAGGGCGTTATTTTACCTTTGCCTTTCATGATAAAATGCCTAAGTTTAATACGAACAATGAAGCTGTCAAAGCGTATCTCATAAGTGTTTGTGAGTATTGGGTGAAGACTTATCAGGTAGATGGGATTCGTTTAGATGTAGCTAATGAAGTATCACATAGTTTTTGCAAGCAGCTGCGTAGAAAGTTAAAGGCTTTAAATCCACAGATTTATATATTAGGTGAGATTTGGAATGATGCCATTAATTGGTTAAGAGGGGATGAGTTTGATGCGGTCATGAACTATCCACTAGGTGAGACTATTACAGATTTTTGGACTAATAAAGAGGAGACTAGTGAAAAGTTTGAGGCACTTATTAATAGGTGTTATACCTTATATATGCAGCAGACCAATGATGTGTTATTTAATTTATTAGATTCACATGATACAGAAAGGATTATGCATAAAATTAAAGATAAGGATAAAATTTATCAGCAGTTACTTTTACTACTGGCAATGCCAGGGAGTCCTTGTATTTTCTATGGGACAGAAGTCCTTTTAGATGGCGCACATGATCCGGACTGTAGGCGT
>USPX01000239.1 GCA_900556665.1 uncultured Eubacteriales bacterium | reverse complement strand
CGTTCTTTAATTCTATTTGCTTAGCCTCTCATAAATTACGGAAGGAGTATACTCTCACCCACCACTACCTCAGCGGACTTATTTTGTGACACCTCCTTCTTTTTACTTCATAAATTCAATTAAAGCAGGCATACAAGAAACAGCTTCGTTATAGCCATCTTCGTAAAGCTGTTTTAGTTTATCTACATTTTTTTCAAAACGGTCTAACACTAATGGATGTGGTGGGGCAATGATAAAAGCTTTGCCTTCTTTTTCTAAATCCTCAAGTTGTTTTAAAGAACGATTATAGTGAATATGGCGATGTGCAATGCCATTTATAAGTTCAGGATAAGCTCGTAGTGTTCTTTGAGCAAGCATATGTGTGCTTTTAGAATAAGCCTTGCGATAACCACGGTTACGTGTAGAAATAAAGATATGATGGGTATTACCATCTTCAATGGATTTATCAAGAGGAATACCATTAACACTAGCGCCATCTAAGTAATATTGACCACGAATTAAAACCGGTTTAGAGATACAAGGAATACTACTTGAAGCACGGAGCATAAGAAATGTTTCCTCCTTACTACGTGCCTTGGCTGGTAGCATATAAAATGTTTTGCCAGTACGGCAATGTGTCACCCCTACTTTAAAACAAGTATTTGTTTGATAAAAAGTGTCAAAATCAAATGGATCAAGATGATAGCCTAATTCGTTATAAAGAAAGTCCATGCCGAAATAAGTGCCTTCTTTTAATAAGTTACTAAAGTTAAGAAAACGTTTATCTGTAATCCATTGCGTATAAATACGTTCATTACGTTCACATTGATTGGCTAAATAGTCACTTGTGATATTGGCGCCTGCTGAAATACCAATGATATAAGGAAATTCCAGATTGTAGTCTTTAAAAGCTGTAAATACACCAGCTGTAAAAGCGCCACGCATACCACCACCTTCTACAAGTAGTGCTAATTTTTTAGACATTATATAATCCTCCTCAGGTGTGGAATTGATAGCTTTGGTAAGTATTTAAAAGTATAACCCAAATTTGATTATAATACGCACACATGAAGGGTGTGAGAATAAAGTTAGTTCTTTTCTTTTTTATAATATTTCATAACAATAAATCCAACAACAATAATGGCAAGAAGTCCTATAGCGATATTACTATAAGTATTTAAAAGTTGCTCAATAAGCGCCCAGTTGTTCCCTATATAGAAGCCAAGAGACATCAACACAAGATTCCAAAGTGCAATGCCTGTAGAAGAGTACAGTAAAAATTCATGAATTGGCATATGACTGACACCCGCAAAAAGTGAAATATAAGTACGCGTAAGAGGAACAATGCGGGTAAAGAGTACAGCAAAACGACCATATGCAACAAACCAAGCATTAAATTTTTCTAAAGCAGTTTGAAGCCCAGAAGAACGTTTGGCTAAAGTGTGCAGCAGTGGCTCGCCACCATATAAACCAATGGCATAGCAAATTAGAGAACCAAATAATCCTGCTAAAATACTTACTAAAAAACTAGGTAAAAATGAAAGTGAAGTTTGAGGAATGCTCATGCCTACAAAGGGTAATACAACCTCACTAGGGATTGGAAAACATGCATATTCAAGACCAATTACAAAAAATATACCAACATACCCTAGTTTCTCAATAAGGTAAATCATATAATTAACAAACGACGTAAAGATAGCCATATTTAACCTCCTAAAAAGACTCATACTATATATTATGAGGACAAACATAAAACATACCAAAAAATAATAACTATTATAATCACAGAAAAATTAGAACAAAGCTTAAAAGATTATTAGTTTGAAAAAGCAAAAGGTAGTTAAATAGCCAAGGGTATATTTAACTACCTTTTTATATAAAATAAGGGTTATAGAAAAATTTAGGAGAAGATGCAACATGAATAAATGGCATACACTGATCCATTTTATTGAGAACTTTAATGAGGAAATGGTATTACTTACAAAAATTTTAAAGCCTCAGCAAATGATCCTTATTTCAAATCAGAAGTTAACGCCTGAAAGTAAGTTGCAGCAAGTACTGAATTATATGAAAGCCACATCATCACAGATAAAGTTAGAAATGCTTTTATACAATGAGGAGGAACCCTTAGAATTAAAAGAGAAGATTTTAACGTATTTAAACCAAGATGTGGTGATTAATTTAGCAGGTATTTCACCATTAGAAGCATTACTTATTGCGAATTTAAAAGAAGCTTTTACAATGCTTTATCCAGATATTAAACAAAATAGGTTGTATGTATTTGAAAATGGAGAAGTTAAAAGTGAAGTGCTATCCAAGGTTATAGGTTCCTTAGAGGTGGCAGATTATTTGGCTTTAGAGGGTGGTGAAGTTTTACAAGATGAAAGGTGTAAGTATGAAACCCAGCTTTATGAGAAGATGCTGCGCTTCTTACTGGCACATTACAAAGATATTTTTTCGAAAATCAGGCATTTATTTAAACCAACCTCTCTTCATTTTAGCCCTGCTTATGAAAAAGCATTTTATTTTGAAATCAAAAGTGAAGGGCTAGCGCCACAGGAAAAGATTGCTTTAAATAAGTATCTTACGTATTTAAAAGAAATAAATTGGATAAAATCTTTTACAGAAAGTGAAGTAAGTATACGTGTTTATGCACAAACAAAGGAGTTAGAACATTATTTAAGTAGTGGGTCATGGCTAGAGCATGTAACATACCACTATATGAAACAAATTCCTGAGGTAAGTGATGTGCATACTGGGTTTAAGTTTGCATGGCATATGAGTGAAAAATATGTGCATAATGAGCTAGATGTAGTAGCAACATTTGCAAATCACCTTGTATGCATTTCATGTAAGGATACGGAGAAATATGATTATCAAACCTTAAATGAACTAGAGGTGTATGCCACAAGATTAGGTGGACCAGAAAGTATTAAAGTACTTGTTACAACGATGCCACCTGTTAAAAGCAGCACTTTAGATCGTGCCAAAGGGATGGGAATTCATATTATCCAAATTGAAAATGAGTTAGACGTATTATATGACACATTAAAGGGACTTGTGTAAAAAATAAGGATTTTATATGGTCAATGATTCCTAAAGTGTGTTATAATACACAATGTTGAAGTAAATCACCCGAAGGGTAGATTTCAAAGAAAAGCATGTCATATTTAAGTTTATATAAGCTTAAGTCATGAAATCTATAGATAAAGGATGATAAAATAGATGATTACAGTAAATAATATGAGCCTGCAATTTGCAGGAAGAACACTATTTAAAGATGTTAATCTTAAATTTACTCCAGGAAACTGTTATGGGGTAATTGGAGCAAATGGTGCTGGTAAATCAACTTTCTTAAAAATCTTATCTGGTGAGCTTGATAGCACAACAGGTGAAATTGCAATTCCAAAAAATATTCGTATGTCTGTTCTTAAACAAGACCACTATCAATATGATGAATGTCAAGTTCTTGAAACAGTTATCCGTGGGAATGCTAGACTTTTTGAAATCATGCAAGAAAAAGATGCACTTTATGCTAAAGAAGATTTCTCTGATGCAGATGGTGAAAGAGCTGCTGAACTTGAAGGTGAGTTTGCAGAAATGAACGGTTGGGAAGCTGATTCAGAAGCATCTCAACTTTTACAAGGTCTTGGAATTGGAACAGATCTTCACTACTTACAAATGAAAGAGCTTCAAGGTGGGGAAAAAGTTAAAGTTCTCCTTGCACAAGCACTATTTGGTCAACCAGGAATCCTTCTTCTCGATGAGCCTACTAACCACTTAGACATCGACTCAGTAGAATGGCTTGAAGACTTCTTATTAGACTTCCCTGGTACAGTTATCGTAGTATCTCACGACCGTCATTTCTT
>USPX01000238.1 GCA_900556665.1 uncultured Eubacteriales bacterium | reverse complement strand
TGAAAAAACTGAAACAACTGAGAAAACTGAAGGCGCTCCTGAAGAAGTAACTCAGCTTCCAAATGATACAGCATCTATTACTTTAGAAAATGTAAAAATCTCAGAAGCAACTCAGCTACTTCTTCAAAAAGAAAGTAGAAATCTTGGAACTAAAACACGCTCAGTAAATTACGGACTTGTAATTAATAACAAACCAGTTGCACTTACTCATAAACTCTTAAATAGTAATGGACGTACATTAGTACCTATCCGTACACTTTCTGAAGCACTTAATTTACCAATTCACTATGATAATGCGACTAAAACAGCTTTCATTCAAAAAGATGGCAAAACAATTGAATTACCTTTAGGTTATAATGTAGCTGTTGTAAATGGTGTGGTAATGCCTTTAGATCCAAATAATGCGAATGTATTTTCTACAATTGAAGAAAATAGAGCTTATTTACCACTTCAATTTATTGCAAAACAATTAAACTTAAATATTGCATTTAATGGTGAAAATGTACACTTAACAACTAAATAACATATACAAAGCTACTGCAACATGCAGTAGCTTTTTTTAGAAGCACAATAACCGTAAGATTTTGCAATTAACTATTTATAACTTACAAGTTCTAAATCACCTAACATGATTTTAGCTACTTCCTTTTTAATATCTGCAATATCATAAATGAGTATGGTTTCATCTAATGCTTTGCCTGAAGCGCTTGCATACATTTGTCTCTGAGAGCCATCTTTAAAAATGACTGTTAAATTTTCTTCTAATCCTACATCTGCTTCTAAGTCTTCAAATACCAATTTCAAAGAAAGATCCGTTTGAATCACATTCTTTAATATACCGTGGTTGTCACCATTTAATATGATTTCTTTATTAAGGGCGGTATTTGTTTCGGCTGCTATTTTATTTTTAAGTTCAAAGACAAAGTCCTCTTTGACTTCAACTAAGCGCTCTTCTGTATTGATTTGTAATTGATACTTGGCAAGTTCCTCTACATCCTTAATAGGATAAATGGCATAATCCTGACGCATTTTTTTGCCCTGTTCTCCGGAAGTTGTAAAGTTCAATGTATAATTAGGTACTAGAACACCTCCCTCATTTTCAAGTGCCAGTGTAAAGTATTTACCTTTCTCAGCTTGGGCACTCATATGAAATGCCCCATCTACAAAGCCCATATCAGAGATACAATAATCCGCTACACCTTTTATAATTGGTAGTTTCAAGTTATTTTCCATTAATAATTTCTTAGGTACGCCTTGCTCCTCACCCTTTTCAAATTTATTAGGTTGTGTTTTTAACACATCTTCTTTATGCGCTTTTAAATAGTCCACTAAATCTAATGTGGATGCTTGCTCATGACACACATTTTCTCTGTAACCCCCTAACACAAGCACCCCATTTGCTGCAATCTCTTTAAAATCACTGCCCTCTAAAATGAAATATTTCTTATAGTCAGGTAATCCGTCTATACAACAGTCCGCAAAACCACCTGAACCTATCCCATCTAATACGCCTTCTTTGCCATCGTACATAGCCTTAGTGACAGCTTGTATATACCCCTCTGTATCAATGCTACCATCTGTCTTAATAAACTGTTTAAAGGATGGCTCCACCTTAGATAAGGCATTGATTTCCTCTTCCATTGTAGCCTCCTTAGACATGCCTTGAACCACTTTCATAATCTCATAAGCCTTCTTAGAAGAAACCCTAGGGCTCTTGATAAATTGTATTTCTACATCTTTTGCAAAAGGCGTCTTGTCCACATGTTCTATGGCTAATAAAATTTTGTAAGTATAACGGTCTGCCCAAATTGCTTCTGCAGTGACCTTAATATTGCCATTTACCTGACTTTGATTAATCTGTATACCTTCTTCTTTAATACGTGCTATCATTTCTTCTGGTAAATACATGCCTACTTGCTCTATAACATTTTCATTTGTAATAACCCCCTCTTGTTTGGCTGCACTATTTTCTTGTGCCACAAGCATTGGACAAATAGCTACTACTGACATTAAAATCGCTACCCCTTTTTTCACCTTACTTGCTCTCATTTTATCCCTTCTTTCTTTGTCTATAATCAAAATCACGATAAACAGGTTCAATATTTAGAATTTTAACACAAAACAATAAAATAAGCTATCCCCTAAGGACTGCACCTTAAGGCATAGCTTATAACATCTTATTTAAAGTTTACAATTTCCGTATCACCTAATACAATTTTAGCAATTTCTTTTTCTAGTGTTGCTATATCATACATAAATGTTACTTTATCTTTTGAATACCCTGCTGAGTCTACATAGATTCTTTGCTGTCTGCCGTCTTTTAAAATAACAGTTAACACTTCATCATCATATGTTGATATTTCTGAGCCTTCAATAACACATGCTAAAGATAATGGTGTATATATGATACTTTTTAATACCCCTTGTTTTGCATCACTTAATTGAACCTTTTTATCAATAGTTTTTGTTGTCCCGGCTGCTAACTTCGTTTGTACTTCAAAAGTAAACTGCTCATCTATTGCAAGTCCTACTTCCTCCGCATTTATTTGTAATTCATAGTTTTTAAGCTCTGCAATATTTTTAATCGGATAAACCTCATAGTTTACCTCTACTTCATTCCCTAATGCATCTACTTCGCTATAGCGTCTATTATAATCTGACCATACATGCTCTTCAGCATGAGAGAGTCTTGTTGAATATATATTTTCACCATGATTTATAAACTTAATATGTAAAGCCCCATCTATAAAGCCAATATCTGAAATATAATAGTCCTCTACACCTTCTAGTACCTGTAATTTTAAACCGTTTCCTTGTAAGAACTGCTTAGGTTCTTCTTCTAACCTTGCTAAAACTTCTTTATATTCCACTTCATAAGCCTCTGGATCTATTGACTTTAGCTTCTCTAAATATGATTTTTCAGATTCAGAGAATGTATTAGGGACTGTTTTTAAAATATCTTTTTTATGTGCTTCTAGATAAGCTACTAAATCTAAGGGGCTTACATATCTATTCCATTCCACTTCCTTATAAGTCCCTAACTCAATGACAAGGGCATCTGTTAATGTTTCCATTATGTTACTACCAGTCATTATAAAGTATTTTTCATAGTTATTTGTAGGTACTGTATACGATTCCCCAAAGCCTCCTGAAGCCGTACCACCTGTTATGATGTTAGCATGTTCTGCTTCTACAGCCTCTGTAATCTTCTCTATATAAGCCTCCATATCTACACTACCATCTGCTTTAATAAATTGTTTATACCATTCATCCACTGTTGCATGGATTTTAAGTCTTTCTTCTGTTGTTGCATCTTCTGGTATATTAGCAAGTACCTGTTCTTTTTCATAGTCCTCTTTAGATAAAACTTCTCTTCTTCCCTCAAATTGTACATTTACACTTTCTTTAAAAGGTGTCTTATCTACATGCTCTGCTGATAACAATAATTTATAGTTATGCGCATCTGCCCAGATTGAATGAAGTGTCACCTTTACATTGCCATGTGTCTGACTTTGATTTATAGCAGTACCTTCTTTTTTTATAAGTTCTATAATTTCTTCACCTATGAAATAAGGATATAGCTCATCCTCTTCTTCTACTGCCTCTTCTGCTTCAGTGGTAATTGTACTGGCTATTTCTTTTATTTCAGTATCTTGTGCATAAACCATTGGACAGACCGCCATAATCCCCATTAAAATAGCTAATCCCTTTTTAATTTTGCCTAATTTCATTTGTGCCCTCATTTCTATATCTATTTACTGTTTATATGCTTCAAATACAACATATTATTATAAATTTAACGTAACTGTTCAGCCGCTAACTTAAGCAAAAATAAAATCTCCTTCATCAGAAAGTG
>USPX01000237.1 GCA_900556665.1 uncultured Eubacteriales bacterium | reverse complement strand
TAGTGAGAGAACGCTATGAACGTTTTAGACAATTTGGTAGATAAATAGTCATAAAGGTAAATAATAATACATAGTTAAGACATAAGATTGAATTTCTATTGGTAAACTTAACAAAATCATTAGTAAAACCAATAAATGATTTTGATAAAAATACAAAAAAGTATATAAAAATGAAATAATATAGACATTAAAAGTCATTTTAGTTATAATATAATCAATATAAATTTTAGCAATATTATGTCGGTTTAAAAAAGGGGAATTGTTATGGAGGAGTATATTACATCATTTTTATATTATTTAGAACATGTGAAGCGTGCTTCTAGCAATACAATTCAATCTTATGAGAGAGACTTAAGGTATTTTAAAAACTACATTGAAGAAGAAAATAGTACTCAAGTTTCACAGCTCACAGACAAAAAGATTGAGGCTTATTTGAATAAATTGAAAGGAAACGGCAAATCAACTGCAACTATCTCAAGAACACTTGCATCTATTCGTGCATTTTGTCAGTATCTTGTAAAAGAAGAATTATTAACACAAAATCCTGCACGTATGATTGCCTTACCTAAGATTGAAAAGAAACCACCTAAGGTTTTAAGTCAAGC
The DNA here is from genome assembly GCA_900556665.1 of uncultured Eubacteriales bacterium. Next base: position 3,261 of record USPX01000237.1, on the reverse strand, counting down.
ACAAATAAGTACGTTATTAGAGCAACCTAATATTCATGACACAAAAGGTATTCGTGACCGTGCCATGTTAGAATTATTATACGCTACAGGTATTCGTGTATCTGAACTTATTTCCTTACGTGTAACAGATATTAATTTACAACAAGGTTATATTATGTGTCGAGATGAACAGCATGAAAGAACAATTCCAATTGGTAAATCAGCTGTAACAGCTTTGAATAATTATTTAGCAAATGTACGCCATGTACTTATTAGAAATATTGCAGATCAAACATTATTTGTCAATTGCAATGGTTATCCAATGACAAGACAAGGCTTTTGGAAAATTTTAAAAACCTACGCTAAGAATGCAGACATTCAAGGTGAAATTACACCACATATGTTAAGACATTCTTTCGCAGCACATCTTGTACAAAATGGCGCAAATCTTAAATCTGTACAACAAATGCTAGGTCATTCAGATATTTCTACAACACAAATGTATATGCATTTAAATGAAGAAACTGAAGAACTTATTAATGTATATAGTAAAGCACATCCTAGAGCATAAAAGTAATGATGATAGAGATGTTATGAAATAATTCATAACATCTCTTTTTTGTAATAAAGAAAACCCCGGGCTATGCCTGGGGTTCCAAAAAGCTTATAGCTATGCCTATAAATTAAAAACCTCCTGTTGTAAAATTTATACAGGTCTGTCAACCGTAAATTAACAACAGGAGGTATCCAAATGGATAAAAATAGTTTAGCACATACTACGTGGAATTGTAAATATCATGTGGTGTTTGCACCTAAATATAGAAGACAAGTAATTTATGGAAAAATTAAAGCTGATATAGGACAAATATTAAGAAAGCTATGTGAGTATAAAGGAATAGAAATTATAGAAGCAAATGCATGTCCTGATCATATTCATATGTTAATAAGCATTCCGCCTAAATATAGTGTTGCACAAGTAATGGGATATCTAAAAGGCAAGAGTGCATTAATGATATTTGATAGACATGCAAACTTAAAATATAAGTATGGAAACAGGCAGTTTTGGTGTAAAGGATATTATGTAGATACTGTAGGCAGGAATAAAAAGGCAATACAGGAATATATAAAGAATCAGTTGCAAGAAGATATAGCAAGTGACCAAATAAGTCTAAAAGAATATATTGACCCGTTTACGGGTGAGCCGGTAAAGAAAAGCAAGTAAAATAGCCCCTTAAGGGGCTGTTTGAGAAAATATGCAGTTGGCAGACTAATTCAATATGTCTTAAGACATAGCCAGTATCATGCCCTTATAGGGCTAGTGCAAACCACCCGTTAGACGGGTGGTTTTGATTGTGTAACGATGAAAGATAGGGGTAATATGAATTGTATTTAAATATAGATACAAGGTTAACATAATAGATAAATCAATATGAAATTTTTGCTAGATTATGTTACAATAGTATTGAGAAAAATACTTGTTGAAAAAGCATATTATAAGTATTTTAAATAAATCATTAGGAAGGTGTAAAAGATGAAAAGAGCGATATGGATTGTCTTAGACAGCGTAGGTATTGGTGCAATGCCAGATGCAGAAGCTTTTGGAGATGGAGACGTAAATACACTCTCACACACATATACACATTGTAAAAACTTAAATCTTAATAACATGGTAAATTACGGACTTGGTAATATTGATGGAATAGAAGTACTTCCAAAAACTGAAATGCCACAAGGTGCTTTTGCAAGACTTGGTGAGCTTTCACAAGGGAAAGATACAACAACAGGTCATTGGGAAATGGTTGGTATTTATACTAAAGAAGCATTTCCAACATATCCAAATGGGTTCCCAGAAGAAGTTATGAAACCATTTGAGGAGCAAATTGGTAGAAAAACACTTGGTAACTGTACAGCTTCAGGAACAGCTATTCTAGATGAGCTTGGCGAAGAACATATGAAAACAGGATATCCTATTATTTATACATCAGCAGATAGTGTATTCCAAATTGCAGCACATGAAGAAATTATTTCTGTAGAAGAACTTTATAAAATGTGCGAGATTGCAAGAAAGATTTTAACAGGTAAACATGAAGTAGCACGTGTTATTGCAAGACCTTTCTCAGGTGAGCCAGGTAACTTTGTACGTACAGCGAATCGTCATGATTATGCTATTGCACCACCGACTCCAAACTTACTCACATACTGTGAAGAAAAATGTGTACCTGTTTATGCAGTAGGTAAAATTGAAGATATCTTCAATGGAGTAGGGATTACAGAAGCCATCCACACTAAAGATAATATGAACGGCGTAGATATCACATTAGAGTTCATGAAAAAACATTCAGAAGGCCTTATCTTTACAAACCTTGTAGACTTTGATATGAAATGGGGACACCGTCGTGATCCACAAAGTTATGGTCAAGGTTTAGAAGCTTTTGATGGACGTTTAAAAGAAATTAGAGAAGCTATGAATGCAGATGATATTTTAATTATTACAGCTGACCATGGTTGTGATCCAACAGCACCAGGAACAGATCATACAAGAGAGTATGTACCACTCCTTGTAATTGGGGATAAAGTAAAAGAAGGTGTGAACTTAGGTACACGTAATAGTTTTGCAGATATTGGTCAAACACTTTGCGAAATGTTTGGGCTTCCATCATTACCAATCGGTAAAAGCTTCTTAAAAGAAGTTGTAAAATAGGAAGTAGATAACGAGGAGGAATCAGCCATGAGAATGTATGATATTATTGCAAATAAAAAACATGGAAAAGTTTTAACAAAAGAAGAAATAGAATTTGTTGTAAAAGGCTACACAGTTGGTGAAATTCCAGATTATCAAGTATCAGCCCTATTAATGGCTATTTATTTCCAAGGGATGACACCTGAAGAAACAGCAATGCTTACAATGGCTATGGCACATAGTGGGGATATGATTGATTTATCTGGTATTGAAGGTATTAAGGTAGATAAACATAGTACAGGTGGTGTAGGCGATAAAACAACAATCGTACTTGCACCTCTTGTAGCAGCAGCAGGTGTAAAAGTTGCAAAGATGTCAGGACGTGGACTTGGTCATACTGGTGGAACAGTGGATAAACTGGAATCATTTGATGGATTCAAAGTTGAAATTCCAGAAGAACAATTTATCGACAATGTCAATACACATGGTATTGCAGTAGTAGGTCAAAGTGGTGACCTTGCGCCTGCAGATAAAAAACTCTATGCATTAAGAGATGTAACAGCCACAGTTGACCACATTGCACTTATTGCAAGTTCTATTAT
>USPX01000236.1 GCA_900556665.1 uncultured Eubacteriales bacterium | reverse complement strand
GCAGGAGAGTATACCTTAGAGGAGGAAGACTATAGGTATGTGACTTATAATCGTTTTGAGGAGAAGCAACAAAAGGCTAAGGTAAAAGAAGTAGAAAAAGAAATAAAGATATTAGGAGAGACTTATGCCGCTCTTAAAGAGAAGAATGGAGAGATTAAAAATCACTTACAGTCTCTGCAAAATAAATTAACAGGAGTATTTCATCAGTCACTTAAGTCTAAAGAAGAACTGGTTATTATTGATTTTAGCCAAGAAATTAGCAAACTAGAAGTACAATTAAAATCAGTTGAGCAGGGTAAGTTGCAACTTGAGAAAGGCAAGAAGATTTTTGAAGTGCAACTTTCAGGATTAGGTGGTTTTGAGGAGCATTTAGTAGCAAATCCGATAGCCATTGAATTTAATGAGGAAAATATTGAAAAGATTAAAAAGGAAATGCTTAGAGACTATCGTGTGAGTAAAGAGGTATGCGATGAAAGACAAAAACAGCTTATTAAAGTGATTAGTAATATGCAGCGTAATGTAGATTTTGAAGATGAATTCTTTAAGGCACCGCTTATGACACTGGAAAAGATTGTTGATCATCCAGATTTCGTAATTGAAAATCTCAATAATACGCTAGCGGCTTATGAAACGTTAGTGATTAAATTGGAAGCAGACATTGCACTTATTGAAAAAGAAAAACAAAGTCTTTTAGGTAGTATGATGCAGTATGTTTATGAAACAAATGAGCATATTGGAAAAATTGACCGAAATTCAACTGTAACCATTCATGATAAACCAATTAAAATGTTGAAGATTAATTTACCAAATTGGGAGGAACAAGAAAGTCTTTATGAATTGAGATTGAAGGATTTCATTGAAAGTATTACGAAGGAAGCATTGAGTAAATTAGAACAAAATGAAACTATAGAAGATTTAATGAGTAAAAGAGTGACGACTAAGAATCTTTATAATGAAGTAGTTGGTATTAGCAAGATTGATGTGAAACTTTATAAAGTAGAAGAAGAAAAGATTTATCAAATTTCTTGGGATGAAGTAGCTAAAAATTCTGGGGGTGAAGGTTTCTTATCAGCATTTGTAGTTCTTTCAAGTCTGCTTTCCTATATGCGCCGAGATGAAAATGACCTATGGGGAGATTCTGAAAGTGGGAAGGTACTGGTTATGGATAATCCTTTTGCACAAACTAATGCAGCACATTTATTAAAGCCACTTATGGATATGGCGAATAAGCGTAATACACAGCTTATTTGTTTATCTGGATTAAGTGGAGAATCAATTTATAATCGCTTTGATAATATTTATGTGTTGAGCTTGATTGCCTCTAGATTAAATGAAGGTACACAATATCTCAAAAGTAATCATTTACGTGGAACAGAGGAGCCTGAAGAACTAGTAGGTGTTCAAATCCAAACAGAAGTTATTGACCAGATGACTCTATTTTAAAAATTATAGCAGATGCAATAATAGTATCCTTATTATCAAAAAAGATATATATGCAAGTCATTTAATTTCCAAGGGTGTAGTCACAGAGGTGTGATTACACCCTTTTAATTACTTGGCATTAAGACGAAATGCCTAAAATTAAAATAAAAATATGTGGATATTGAAGGTGTGTTATATATTGAAAAAATTATAAAAAATGAGATAATAAAGCATATCTAGTTGGTGATAGGTTCAAATAAAAATTAAGCCAATTTATTTTACCTAAAATCGGAAGCGATACCAACTTTTTAGAGAAAATAGATTAGAGGATAAAAAATTGTATTATATAAGGGGGAGAAGTAGAGTGGAAAGAAAGATTGTATTAAAGGAAGATTTAAAAAAAGGCTTAAGGACATTAGGATTAAAACAAGGTGATCATGTGATGGTGCATACATCCCTTAAAAGTTTAGGCTTTGTATGTGGTGGGGCACAACCTGTCATTGAAGCACTTTTGGAAACAGTAGGAGAAATGGGGACCATTATGATGCCTACACAAAGCTGGAAGAACTTAGATCCAGAAATGGGGGTACATTGGGAAGAACCTAAAGAGTGGTGGCAGGCCATTAGAGAGAATTGGCCAGCTTATAATAAGGATATTACACCAACTAATACTATGGGGGCTGTGGCTGAAATGTTTCGTAAATGGCCAGGGGCTATGCGCAGTGACCATCCAGTCAGATCTGTAGCAGCCAAAGGGGCTCAGGCAGAGTATCTTACAAAAGACCATGATTTAGTCAATATATTTGGAGAAGACTCACCTATTGGTAAGCTTTATGCATTAGATGGTAAAGTTTTGCTCATTGGCGTAGGCTATGATAAAAATACATCCCTGCATCTAGCAGATGTGCGGGCCAACTATCCAAGTAAGCATTATGAGAAAGAAAGTACGGCAATGATGGTAGATGGAAAGAGGAAATGGGTAACCTATGAAACACTCTTTGTAGATGGGGAAGATTTTGAAGCAATAGGGGCGGCTTTTGAAAAGGCTTATAAGGTAAATAAGGTTCAAATCGGTAATGCAGTCGTTACTTGCATGCGTCAAAGAGAAATTGTAGACTTCGCCGTGAAATGGATTGAGGCCAATAGGAAATAAGAGGTGAGAGCATGGATAAAAAAGTATTTTATCGTGAAATGACAGCTATTGCGTTACCTGTAACTATTCAAAGTGTCTTACAAGCTGTGCTCAGCTTAATAGACCAAGTGATGCTAAGCGGCCTGGGCAATGATAAACTGGCTGGCGTAGGACTTGCAAGTAAGTTTGTGGGATTATTTACTGTAACAGTAGCAGCTGTAGTGGCTGTAGCTGGGATTATGATGGCCCAATATATAGGGAGCAAAAGTAAAGAAGGCATGAGTGATAGTTTCTTTAGTAACTTGTATTTTGCAGCTTTCTTAACAGTTTTTATGATCCTTTTATCGGTAACGATTCCAAAGCAAATTATAGCCATCTATTCGGAAGATCCGCTAACGATTGAGCAGGGTGCTACTTATCTTAAGATTATGGCCATAGGCTTTTTGCCACAAACCCTGACGTTAATGTTAGCGGCGGTGCTTAGAAATGTAGAGGCTGCCAAAGTATCTATGGTGGCAAGTGGTATTTCTGTAGTACTAAATACGCTACTTAATTATTTATTGATTTTTGGGATTGGTATTTTTCCTAAAATGGGTACAGCCGGTGCAGCACTAGCTACAAGTATTGCAAGGATTGCAGAGTTTCTCATTATCTTTGTCATGTTTATGAAGGTTAAGAAGCAAAAGGATTTATGCTTTAATATTAAGTTTGTTTTTGAAAGCAGTTTTCTGAAGAAAATACTAGAGATTTTAGCACCTATTTTAGTCTGTGAATTCTTATGGAGCTTAGGAGAAAATGTTTATGGCATTATTTATGGTCATATTGGCACCAAGGAATGTGCAGCTATGTCCATTACTTATCCTATTCAAAACATTGTAATTGGCGCATTATCAGGTGTTTCAGCTTCAGCAGGTATTATGATTGGCAATGCCTTAGGGGGAAGTGATCATCAGGTAGCTTATGAAAAGTCTAAGCAGTTTTTAAAGGTCACTATCACTTTAGCATTAGTCATTAGTGTGATGATTGCTGTGTTTGCAAGATGCTATGTAAGCGTTTTTAGAGTAGATGATGCAACAAGGCAAGTGGCAGTTTATATATTGTATGCCTATGCCCTAGTCTTTACAGCGAAAGTCATTAATATGGTATTAGGTGGGGGCGTGCTCCGAAGTGGTGGCCAGACCAAATATATTATGGTAGTAGATATTATAGGAACTTGGTGTATAGGAGTTCCTGTAGGGTTTGTGGCAGCTTATGTACTGAAACTACCCATCTACTATGTGTACTTTATGATTTCTCTTGAAGAATTTGTAAGGG
>USPX01000235.1 GCA_900556665.1 uncultured Eubacteriales bacterium | reverse complement strand
TCCACCATGTTCTGCATGTAAAATAAGGGCTAAATCTAAAAGCGTAGCTTCTAATTTCGTATATTTACTATCTGGTCTTAACATATATAAAATGTTTTCAGCTGTACTTAAATCAGGTCTTGGTGGATGGATGAAAAGACTTTGATTTTTATGATAGTGAGCATGAGCTTGATAACCATAGACAGCTAGTGTTGGAAAACATGCAATAAGTGAGACACATTGTTTTAAAACGTTTGTAATGCTAATATCATCAGCTTTGTCATCAAAGCTATAAAGCGCTAAGACACTACGTGCAATAGAGTTCATAATATCTTTGCTTGGTGCATTTAGAATCATGTCATTTACAAAGTTATCAGGAAGTCTACGGTAACTACCTAATAAATTTTCAAAGTCAGCAAGTTCTTTTTCTGTAGGGAGTTTTCCGAAGAGTAATAAATAAGTGGTTTCTTCAAAACCAAAGCGTTTATCTTTTAAATAGCCTTGTGTAATATCGGCAATATTGATACCACGGTAACTTAAACGGCCAGGAACAGGAATGATTTCGCCTTCATCCATAATATAAGAGTGAACTTCACCAATTTCTGTGAGTCCTACTAGTACCCCGCGTCCATCTACATCTCTAAGACCTCTTTTTACAGAATATTTATTAAAGAGTTCAGAATCAATTAAGTTATTTGCTTCGCATAAATGGCTTAGATTTTCTAATAATTCATTTTGTGCTATGTTGTTATATTCTTGCATTGGATCACCTCTCAATAGTATGAAATATTTAATGTATAGAAGTTCAAATGTATGAATAATTTAAAATATATTATAATGTAACATAATAATTAAGATAAATCAAACTTTTTTAAAGCTGTATTTATACATTAAATATATTTATTATTAAAAGCACAATAAAATACGTAAGGACAAAAAAGAACCTCTTATGAAAAATTTTTTCATAAGAGGTTCTTTAGGATATTATTTAGATTCTGGTAAGGTAAGTTTTTTAATAAAGCTTTCAGTAGGTGTCACATACAATGTTTTAAATTGTGTATAAATAACCATACCTGGTTTGGCGTTAGGCACCTTTTTAACGAATTTCTTTAAAGTATAGTCAATTGGAACTTGACTAGATTGTTTTCCACTGCTGTAGTAAGCAGCTAAAGTTGCTGCTTCAAGAAGGGTCTCATCTGTGAAGCCTTCAGTACCTTCAGAGCGAATAATAACGTGAGAACCAGGACCTGCTTTAATGTGAAGCCACATATCATTGGATTTTGCAAACTTCATAGTCAGCTCATCATTTTGATAGTTAAATCATTTGACCAGAAGAAGCTTTAAACTGAAGGAAAGGTAGTGTCTTCTTGTTTTGTTTACGTTTGTTATTCCCTTTACGTTTTTTTAGATAGCCCATTGTTACAAGCTCTTCACGAAGCTCTTCAATATCTTCCTTTGTTTCTAAGAAGTCTAAAGAGAGAAGTACAGATTGTAAATAAGCAATATCTTCTTCAATGATTGCAAGCTGCTCAGTAGCAGCAATTTCTGTACGTTTTGCTTTATTATAAAGTTTAAAGTAGCCTTGTGCATTTTGAATAGGGCTCTTACGAGGACTCAGTGGAATAGTAATATCTTCGTAAGGTTCTTCATAATAATTCATGGTAGTGAAACTTTCACTACCTTCAGGGATGCTGTGCGCATAAGCTGTTAAAAGTTCCCCATAAATCTTATAAAGCTCTTTATTGGCAGCTTCATCTAAAGCTTTTTCTTGAATTTGTTGTTTACGTACATTACGTTCTAAGAAATTATGCACAAGTTTTTTGATATCTGCTGTTTTTTGAGAAACATTAAAACGTGTACTTTTTTCAAAGTAGTAATATTCGAGCATTCTACTGATTGTATCAAAGGATTTTGAATTGTAGTTCGTATAAAGCTGAAGTGGTAAAGTATAGAAATCCATAGGAAGTTCTTGTTCGTCTAAGTAAATACGTGGAGAGATTTCATTACTATGAATACGTCCCATTAAATCATGAAAAACATTATAAAGAGTAGTGAGGTCACTTTCACTGAAAGTGCTTGCTAAAGTATCATCATCTAAATGGGCTGCAAGACAGATCGAGTGACTTACAGCAGGACTTAAGCCGTTATAGCTCATATAAAGTGCTTTGAAAAGTGGTAAATCCTTTCCTTTGAGGGTTTCTATGAAATGAGGTAAGTTTTCATCTAAAGGATTATGTTTATTTTGACTTGGAGGTCTTACATAAGTACGATTTGGAAGGATTTCACGCACGCTACTTTTGTCTAAAGAAATATGCTTAATACTATCTAAAATTGTGCCATCTGCTTTAGTTAAAATAATATTACTGTGGCGCCCCATAATTTCAATGATTAAGCGCTTACACTCTTTGTCTCCAAGTTCATTAGTTGCTTCAATATGAAGTTCTACAATACGTTCCATATCAGGCTGGATGATATCTAAGATTTTACCACCACCTAAATGCTTACGGAGCATCATGCAAAACATAGGTGGTTGCGCTTCATTATTTTTAGCAAGTGTTGAAAGATGAAGTCTTGGATAGCTGCTATTGGCTGTTAAAAGTAATTTATAAGCACTCCCATTATTACGCACAGAAACTAAGAGTTCATCTTTTTCAATTTGATATATTTTATCAATGCGACCACCGACTAAGGTGTCTTTGAGTTCTTCTACTAAGGTAGCAAGAACAATGCCGTCTAATGCCATAATTTGTGTCCTCCTTTAAATATAGGTCAAAGTATAGCATAATTTTTTTGAAAATAAAAGGAATGTGTGTTATAATAGAGTACAAAAGTCTACGATAAGTATGCCTTATTTGGAAAATCCCTTTGGAAATAAACAAGGAAGTAGGGAAAATGATGATTTATAGTATGACCGGTTATGGTAGATGTGAAACTCAGGAACATGAAAGAAAGGTCATTGTAGAGATGAATGCAGTGAATCATCGCTACTGTGATTTAAATATACGCTTACCTAAAACTTTAATCCCGTTAGAAGATAAACTAAGAAACCTTTTAAAAGGGAGTTTAACAAGAGGTAAAATAGAAGTAAATGTGACCTACTATAGTATGGCAAAAGAAGATTTAGAAGTCATTATTAATGAGGCACTTGCTACAGAATATGTGAAAGGACTAAGAAAGCTTGGGAATTTAGTACAAGTTGAAGATGATTTAACACTTAAAGACCTTATGCATATTAGTGATGTCATAAGCATTCAAAAGAAGGCTGGTGACTTAGAAAGCATTGAAGAAACACTTTTAAAAGCAGTAGAAGGTGCACTTCAAGATTTGTTAAGTATGCGTCTTAAAGAAGGTGAGGCTTTAAAAGAAGATATTTTAGCTAAAAGTTTTGTTTTAGAAGAATATCTGGGGTGCATCGAAGTTCAAAGTCCACAAGTTGTTTTAAACTATAAAGCAAAGCTTGAAAATAGACTAGCTACTCTATTAGAAGATAGTAGTATGATTGATCAAAGTAGACTTGCTATGGAAGTGGCACTTTTTGCTGATAAATGTGCCATTGATGAAGAAATCACACGATTTAAAAGTCATATTACACAGCTCCGTATGATTTTAAATGAAGGCGGCGTAGTAGGGCGTAAGTTAGATTTCTTAATGCAAGAAATGAACCGAGAAGTGAATACAATGGGTTCTAAAGCCAATGACTATGAAATTACAAAAAATGTCGTTGCACTTAAAAATGAAATTGAAAAAATTAGGGAACAAGTTCAAAATCTTGAGTAGGTGAACCTATGAGTCAATTTATTAATATAGGATATGGCAATATTGTAGCAACAGGGCGTATTGTAGCAATTGTTTCAGCAGATTCAGCCCCTATTAAAAGACTTGTTGCACAAGCCAAAGAAGAAGCAAGACTAATTG
>USPX01000234.1 GCA_900556665.1 uncultured Eubacteriales bacterium | reverse complement strand
GCCCTCCGTATACATTTGATGTGGAAAAAGATTATTGGAACAAATATCGCAAAATTCAAATTATGGGGCGAAAATTATATCTGCCTAAAGAACTTACAAGCCAGTCCTATATTAAAAATGAACAATGGAAAGTAACAGAAGAGTTTCTTCTCCCTTATAAAGAAGCGCTCTTGTACGGTGATAATCATCTTTGACCATCCCGCATACTTCAACGTTTAAGTTATATTTAGAAAGGACCTTTTCTGCGATATGCACTTGGCCCTTACCACCATCCATTAAAAGTAAATCCGGCAATTTTGTAAAGCTATTTTCAGATTGCTCTGTTTGATAACGCTCAAAGCGTCTTGTTAAAACTTCTTCTAAGCTACCGTAGTCATTAGGTCCCACAATACTTTTAATCTTAAATTTACGATAATCACTTTTTTTAGGTTTCCCATCTTCGAAGACAACCATGCCTCCTACAGATTGTACCCCCTGAGTATTGGAAATATCATAAGCCTCCATACGATATGGCAATGCATCAAGACCTAATGCCTCTTGAATTTCTTTTAATGCCCCTTGAGTACGTTGATGTTCTTTCTTAATTTGATCCCCAAATTGGCCTAAAGTCATCTCTGCATTTTTACTTGCCAGCTGCATAAGACCTTGTTTGTTTCCCTTTTGAGGTGTAATAAGCTGCACCTTAGTACCTCTTTTGGCAGTTAAATAACTTTCTAGTACTTCAAGCTCTGCCGGAACGCGTTCAATCATAATTTCTTTTGGTACAAAGGTGGCATCTGCATAAAACTGTACTACAAAATCTCTAAAGATATTTTCAATCTTTTCATCTTGTGTGCCCTGTAAAAAGAAGTGTTCGCGCCCTACAAGCTTGCCTTGTCTTACAAAATAAACTTGAATAAGGGTATCTTCTGGACTTTTTGCAAAAGCAATCACATCTTGATCTGCCATACTGCTTGTTACAGCATTTTGCTTTTGTTCTACCTTTTGAATAGCTGCCATTTGATCACGGTACATAGCTGCTTTTTCAAATTCCAGATTTTCTGAAGCCTCCTCCATCTTAGCTTTAAGATTTTTAAGAACTTCGGTGTATTTTCCCATTAAAAAGCTTTGTACCTCTTCTACAATTTTATCATACTCTGACTTTTTAATCCCACTGCTTACACATGGGGCATCACATTTGCCAATATGATAATTGAGGCATGCCCTTTCTTTATCAATATCCTTCGGTAAGTTGCGGGTGCATGTCCTTAATTTCCATGTTTGTTTCACAATATCAGCAATTTCCCACATAGCTTTTGCATCTGTATAAGGCCCAAAGTACTTGGCACCATCCTTTTTCATTTGCCTTACAATCAACATACGTGGAAAAGGTTCTTGAACTGTTAACTTAATATAAGGATACTGCTTATCATCCTTGAGTCGAATATTGTACTTAGGATTATACTTCTTAATAAGATTACACTCTAATACTAAAGCTTCTACCTCAGAACGTGTAATAATATATTCAAAACTAACAATATGCTGTACCATCTTAACGACTTTAATGGAATGATTTTTGGAGGCTCTAAAATATTGACGTACACGATTCTTTAAATTAATCGCCTTTCCTACATAAATAATGTGCCCACTTGCATCTTTCATTAAATAAACTCCTGGTTGTTCAGGAAGTCTTTTTAATTCTTCTTCTATATTAAACATTTCCTGCCTCCTTTCATTATATTATTCACTTTATTCTCCCAGATTATTATATCATAGTTACAAGTATTACCATATTATTTCATTTTGTTTAAAATAACATTTTTACACTACCATTTCCTATTATTTTACGGTATAGTTATATACGAGGTTGAAATAACCTAAATATTTTTCTCAAGGGGGACTCACAATGAAAATGAGCAAAAAATATAAACGTATTTGCCTTGCCTTTGGACTTGGTACAGCACTTTGTGCAACTGCAGTTAGTGCAGCTAACTATACAAAAACAATCACTGCTACATATAGAAATATCGGTGTAACTTATAACGGTACTCAAAAAACATTAAGTGCTGAACCTTTCTTAGTAGATGGTTCAACATATGTACCACTTCGTGCCGTAAGTGAAATTATGGGTGCAAACGTAAACTGGAATGGTGCAACAAACACTGTTACAATTACAAATGAAGGTGGTAGTGCAGATAATTCAGCACTTCAACAACAATTAGCTACTGCAAACTATCAAGTGACAACACTTCAACGTGAACTTGAAACAGTTAAAAAAGAACTTGAAACATATAAAAATCAAACAAATAATAATAATAATTCAACAAGCGGTACAGATATCACAACAAGTGAACTTACAGCAACTGAAAAATTCTTATCTGATACTTATGCTGATTACTTTAGTAACATCTATTTTGACTTTGATCTTACTAAAAAAGGTTCACGTCTTCAACTTGAAATCTCTTACTCAGACCGTACAGATGACAAAAACTTCCTTGATTTAAGAGAAGCTAAAATAACAGATATGTTAGAAAGTATCTGTGCTGACGTTTCTTCACGTCATAAAGACATCGATATTCAAGGTACAATTACTTATACTAAAAATGATATTGATAGAGCTACATTTACTTACACAGCTAAAACAGGCCGCTTAAGAGCTACTATAGGTATTGATGAAGATGCAATTACAGAAATCGTAGAAGATAACCTTAAAAAAATGTTTATTCAAGGATACCAAAGCTGTTCTGTTAAAGATATAGATGTTGATGCTAATAATAGTAACACAACAGTAAATGTACGTATTTACCTTGATGCTTCAGGTGAGTCATTTACTAATGCTTGGAAAGTTGAAGAGAACAGAAAACAAATTAAATCTGATTTCCAAAGAGACTTAAAAGCACTTTGTAATAAAATTGATGATGAAACTGACTACGCAATCACAGTAGATGTTTATACTTATAATTCATCAACATGTCTTGCAACTTACGATTATAAAGCAGATTCAATTTCATTAAACTAATTTAAAAACAAATAAGGGTGTTGCCTCGGCAACACCCTTATTTTTATTTCTCTAATATTTTCTTTAAAAACTGTCCTGTATAAGACTTTTCATTTTTCGCCACTTGTTCTGGTGTTCCTTGAGCAATAATCATGCCCCCTCTTGTGCCACCTTCTGGCCCTAAATCTACAATATGATCTGCCACTTTAATGACATCTAAGTTATGCTCAATCACAACTACTGTATTACCACCTTCTACAAGGCGGTCTAAAATACCAACTAATTTATGCACATCAGCAAAGTGTAAACCTGTTGTTGGTTCATCTAAAATATAAATTGTTTTACCTGTACTACGTTTACTAAGTTCTGTAGCTAATTTTACACGTTGCGCCTCTCCACCTGATAAGGTTGTAGAAGGCTGTCCTAAACGAATATAAGAAAGCCCTACATCAGCTAGTGTTTGTAACTTACGTGAAATGCTTGGAATATTTTCAAAGAACTTAAGAGCTTCTTCGATTGTCATATTTAAAACATCTGCAATGGATTTATCTTTGTATTTTACCTCCAATGTTTCACGATTGTAACGTTTGCCTTTACAAGATTCACATGGTACATACACATCTGGTAAGAAGTGCATTTCAATCTTAATCATCCCATCGCCTTGACAAGCTTCACAACGTCCACCTTTTACATTAAAGCTAAAACGGCCTTTTTGATAACCTTTCATTTTAGCTTCTTGTGTCTGTGCAAATAAATCACGAATTTGATCAAATACCCCTGTGTAAGTTGCTGGGTTTGAACGTGGTGTACGTCCAATTGGAGACTGGTCAATATTAATAACTTTATCTAAGTATTCCATACCTGTCACATCTTTATGTGGACCTGGTTTTACTTTGGCACGATTTAAGTCTCTTGACAAAC
>USPX01000233.1 GCA_900556665.1 uncultured Eubacteriales bacterium | reverse complement strand
ATTTAGAAAGAATATAACTTTTTTTGTAGGTGAAAATGGTTCAGGAAAATCCACTTTATTAGAAGCAATTGCAGCTAACTATGGATTTAATGCTGAAGGAGGTAATATGAATTATAGATTTAGTACTGCAGATGATGTATCAGAATTACAAAGCGCAATCTATTTAATTAAAGGTCATAAAAAGGTTGAACAAAATGCAAACTATTTCTTTAGAGCAGAGAGCTTCTTTAATGTAGCAAGTAAAGCAGAAGAGTATCGAGAAGAAACGCCTAAAGAAGTATATTATTCACGATATGGAGGAAAATCACTACATGAACAATCCCATGGAGAAAGTTTTTTAGCTTATTTCTTATCATTTGCTGATCAAGGGATTTATTTAATGGATGAACCAGAGGCAGCATTATCGCCACAAAGACAACTCACATTATTTATAGAAATTGCAAGAAGAGCCAAGGCAGGAGCACAATTTATTATTGCCTCTCATTCACCAATTTTATTAGGCATACCGGAGGCTGATATTATCTCTTTTGATGGAGGGAAAATACATCATTGCTAATATGAAGAAACGGAAAGTTATAATATAACAGAGATGTTCATTAATAATCGTCATAAATTAATAAGTGAATTACTGAAAGAAGAATAGAGATAAAAGGAATTATATTAGTATTAGTAATTAGAGTAAAAGACTTGAATATAAGCAAGACTTAATAGATTAGTTTAACAGAAGACTATACTAAAAGAATACTTTACTTAATAGAAAGGAAAATATTAAACATAAAGAGTTGTAATTAATATAGAGTAGATAGTGTTCCACGTGGAACACTTAGGTATTAGAAAATATGATATGCTCTAAATAAGTATAGAAAGAACATTAGAAATTATAGATGCTAAGTCTAGTAAGTTATAAGATAATGTTCCACGTGGAACACTTGAATATTAGGAAATACGATGTGCTTTAAGCAAATAGAGAAAGAGTATTAGAAATTATAAATGCTAAGTCTAATAAGCTATAAGATAGTGGTTCTATGTGAAACACTTGAATAGAAGAAGTATGATATGAATTAAACATAATAGAAAAAATGGTATAAGGAAGTATAAATGATAGTTTTAATAAGCTACATATAATTGTTCCATGTGGAATAATTATATGTAAGAACAAAATAAATAGATTTAGTGAGTTATTAATCTAAGTTAGTATAATGAAGTAGTTTAAATAAGTAGAAGATAGCAGATAGAAATTAAGAGGGATAATCTATTAAACTATAAAGACATGTTCCACGTGGAACATACTTATATATAGAATATAGATTTTTAATAGATGATTACGCTAAATAATAGTAAGTATAATGAGTTAGTCTAAATATAATAGGCAAGTGGTAGATAGGAATTTTAAATAATAAGTTTATTGAAGTAGGAAGAAAGTGTTTCCTGTGAAAGGCTTTAAATTCTTATATAAAGTATCATCAAAGCAGTAGTTTTATAAAGTATAAAGTTTAAATTATTAGAGAAGTGATAGAGAGAAATATTAAGATAGAAATTAAATTAACTAGGAATAAAATGTAGAAATTCATTGCTGAAATATTTATAAAAATATAGGGATATGCTATACTAAATTTAATCATAAGAGAAAATAAAAAGAGGAGGAAGTTATGGGTAAAGTAATTGCTGTTGTTAACCAAAAAGGAGGAGTCGGTAAAACGACTACAGTTGTAAATTTGTCGGCTGCATTAGCAGAAAAAGACTATAAAGTGCTTATCATAGATATTGACCCACAAGGAAACGCAACAAGTGGATGTGGCATTTTAAAGAATCAAGTAAGTAGTACAGTATATGACATACTAGTAAATAACACTAATATAAAAGAAGCAATACAACAATCGGAACATGAACCAATAAGTATTGTAGCATCTAATATGAATTTAGCGGGGACAGAAGTAGAGTTAGTTAATACAAAGCAACGTGAGTTTATTTTAAAAAAACAAATAGATACAATTAAAGAGGAATATGATTACATATTTATTGATTGCCCACCAGCTGTAAATATATTAACTATCAATGCATTAACAGCTGCAGATTCTGTGCTTATCCCTATGCAATGTGAATACTATGCACTAGAAGGATTATCACAATTAGTACAAACAGTTGGATTAGTGAAGAAAAACATTAATCCTAAGCTTATATTAGAGGGGATTCTATTTACAATGTTTGATAATAGAACAAATTTATCAGCTCAAGTTGTAAAAGAGGTTGAAACACATTTTAAAGATACTGTATATCAAACAAAAATCACAAGAAGCGTTAGATTAAGTGAAGCACCTAGCTTTGGTATGTCTTGTATTAAATATGATTCAAGAGCAAAGGGTAGTGATCAATATCGTCAATTAGCAAAAGAATTTATAGAAAGGAATTAAAGCCGATGAAACAACAAAGAGGACTAGGAAGAGGGCTTAATGCATTATTATCAGATGAGTTAGTAAATGCAGCGAATGATAAAGAAGAAATCATTAAAATCGTTGATATTAATGAAATTGAACCTAATTTTGGACAACCAAGAAAGAATTTTGATGAAGAAGAGTTAAAAGAATTAAGTTCATCTATATTAGAGCATGGTATTTTACAACCACTCATTGTAAGAGAAAAAAATAATAAATATGAGATTATTGCAGGGGAAAGAAGATATAGAGCAGCTAGAATGGCTAAAATCACAGAAGTGCCAGTTATCGTAAAATCTTTTACAGAACAACAAACCCTAGAGATTGCTGTAGTTGAGAATGTTCAACGTTCAGATTTAAATGCTATGGAGCTTGCATGTGCTTATAGCTTATTAATGGAGCGCTTTGATTTAACACAAGAACAAGTTGCTGACAAAGTAGGCAAAAGTAGAGCTTCAGTAGCTAATATTATGAGATTACTTAATTTAACACCATATGTTCAAGAAAAGTTAAGAGCAGATGAGATTACATTTGGACATGCTAGAGCATTATTAGCATTAAAAGAGATTAAAGTTCAAAAACAAGTAGCTGATTTAATTATTGAAAAATCACTTAGCGTAAGGGAAACAGAAAAGTATATTCAAGTACTTTTAAGTGATAAAAAAGAAAAAAAGGCAGAGGATAAAGTGAAAACTAATCCTTTTTATAGAGAATTACAAGAAACATTACAAAAAACTTTAGGGACAAAAGTTATTATTTCTAAAGGCGCTAAAAAAGGAAAAATTGAAATAGAATACTATTCTGATGAAGAATTATCTAGAATTATAGAACTTATAAGCATGAATTAATAGAAAAAGGGAAGAAGAGAAGATGACGATGGAACGCGCTTTAGCATTATATAATAGTTATTCAATATATATTGTTGCCGGGTTAGGTATATTGGTATTTATATTACTTATTAGTATTCTTACGACTAAGAGTAAACTTAAAAAGTTACAAAATAGATTTGAGAAGTTTATGAGTAAAGAAGACATTGATTTAGAAGGGCTTTTAGTACAATATACAAAGCATATTAATGAATTAATGGAAAGTAATAATGAAGTAAAAGCAACTATGCAACAAGTCGAAGCTGATTTAACTGATTGTATACAAAAAGTAGGGATTATAAGATATCAAGCAATCGCTCATACAGGAGCTGACTTATCATTTGCAATTGCATTATTAAATAAGCAAAATGATGGTATTGTTTTAAATGGTATTTATAGTAGAGATGGATCTTATACATATGCTAAGCCTATTAAAGATGGTAAATCTACTTACAATTTATCTGATGAAGAAATCCAAGCTATTGAAAAAGCTATGGGTAATAGTGAAGAATAATTTTAAGAGTTGTATATGAAATAGCTTATTAAGAAATATTTGTAACTGTTCAGCCACAGGCTGAATAAATATATTTTTTACTGTGGATA
>USPX01000232.1 GCA_900556665.1 uncultured Eubacteriales bacterium | reverse complement strand
TGAAAGTACAAAACAAATTTTTGAAGCAGAATATAATAAACAAACAATGAGTTTATTCGAAAGTGAAAAACGTAGGGCAGAAATTTTAAGCATTGATACCCTTATGATGCAGCTTTATGAGGCTCTTTTTGGGACTTATAAAGGGGAAGTATTAGAAACTATTCCAACAGCAGTTTTACAAACAGCGATTAATGAGGTAAAGAAGCAATATCCTAGAGTTAAATTTTTAAATGAAGCGGGTATGGCTTTTATTTGTGATGAATTAAATTGGATGAATAGTTATGGGTTTACACGTTTAGAAGACTATGGCATGGCAGCACGTAAAGGGGCTAAGGTCAAGCTTCCTAAAAACGGTAGAGGCAGATGTGCGCTTTGGGCAGTAAAAGAAAGCGTAGATAAACAGCTTGCAGCAAATAATAAGGCTTTAAAATTAGCCCTACAAGCTAAGGTTTTAGAAGCAGCTGAAAATATAAAAATAGTGTATAAGCATTTAATTATTGATGATAGTCAAATGCTTACAAAAGTGCAACTTCAAGTTCTAAAAGCGATTTATGGCGGTGGAGAACTTTTATTTTTAATGGACAAAAATCCATGTGATACACGTGTAACTTGGCTTAAAAAAGGACAGACTTTCAAACAAGTTGGCTTTGATATGACAGGACGTATCCGTCAGCTTAGAGGGGCAAAATCTAAGAAAAGTAAAGCCAAACAGCTTAAAGAAGTGGTTTTAACACCTCTTGAAATCTTTATGGCTGAGATGGCACACATGCAACAAGTACGTAAACCTATTGAAGGGGTGCAAATGAGTTTCCAAAATAATGCCTATACAGGCAAATTACCTTGGTATGTGGAAACTTATAAATATGTGAATAAGCTCACAGGTGTAGAAACTGTTTTCCAAAAGGATACAAGTGCAGGTGAGACTTATATTGATGAAGTGAAACAAGATATAGTAGCCGAGTTACCACTTTATGCTTCTGACATTGCGGCTGGAGAGCCTATTGAGGTTGTAGATGAAATTAGTGAACGTTTTGAAATCCCAGGAGAGCTTATAAACAATAAGCGTGGCACTTATATGCTTCACGTACAAGGGGATAGTATGATTAATGCCCAAATTGATGATGGGGATTATGTGGTGATTCAAGCAGGGGCAGTAAACAATAATGAGATTGCAGCGGTTTATTATAATGGAGCTACAACGCTTAAACGTATTGTTCAAGAAGAAAATCGTATTCTTTTAGTGAGTGAAAATCCTAAATATCGCCCAATTGTGATTGAAGATGGTGATTTTAGGGTAATGGGAAAATTAATTGGTGTTATTAAGCCAGTTATGTAGATAAAAATAGGTTATTATAAAACTTAATATATGAAAATAGCACAAGTGTGTAGTGGCTTTTAAAGTGACTACACACTTGTGCTATTTTATTTTATAAGGTATGAAATAACATAATGTACAAAATCATGCACATAAACTATGAAATTTTGGAGGTGTACTATGCCTGAACATAACCGAATGGAATGTATGAAAGATAAAAAACAAGTACTTACGAATATGGCAGGTAATCCGGTAACAAGTGATGCAGCTTCTATGACCACAGGAAAAAAGGTAGGCTATACTGTCTTAGCAGATGCCTATTTACAGGAAAAATTGGCACATTTCAATAGGGAACGTATCCCTGAAAGAGTTGTCCATGCTAAAGGCGGAGGCGCACATGGTTATTTTGAAGTAACTAATGACTTGTCTCAGTATACTAAAGCCAAGTTTTTAAATTGTGTAGGCAAGAAGACACCTGTATTTATGCGTTTTTCAACTGTAGGTGGAGAGAGAGGCTCAGCAGATACAGCTAGGGACCCAAGAGGTTTTGCGATTAAATTTTATACAGAGGATGGCAATTATGATTTAGTAGGCAACAATACGCCTATATTTTTTATACGAGATGGCATTAAATTTCCAGATTTCATTCATACACAAAAGCGTAATCCACAGACTAATTTACCAGATGCAGATATGTTCTGGGATTTTTTATCTTTAACACCTGAATCTTTACATCAAGTGATGAGATTATTTTCAAATTTAGGTACGCCAATGGGCTTCAGGCATATGGATGGTTTCGGTAGTCATACATTTATGTGGTATAACGAAGCAGGAGATTATGTATGGGTGAAATATCATTTCTTAACTGATCAAGGGGTTAAAAATTTCACAGCAGCCCAAGCAGAAAAGATGGCAGGAGAAAATCCTAACTATGCGGTAGAAGATTTATTTAATGCCATTAAAAATGGGAATTATCCATCTTGGAGTGTTTATGTACAAATTATGCCAAAAGAAGATGCAGCAACCTATAGAGTGGATCCATTTGATGTAACAAAAACTTGGTATGAATGTGATTATCCACTTATTCCACTAGGGAAACTTGTATTAAATAGAAATCCAGAAAACTTCTTCCAAGAAGTAGAGCAAGTTGCCTTTGCACCAAGTCACTTTGTACCAGGCATATGGACCTCACCGGATAAATTATTACAAGCTAGACTGATGGCGTATCAAGATGCCCATCGTTATCGTTTAGGTGCGAATAATGAGCAGATTCCAATCAATAGGCCAATTAATAAGGTTTATACAACCCAGCGAGATGGCGCAATGCAAGTAGAGGGCAATATGGGCAGTGCACCAAATTATGAACCAACCACCTTTGCCAATGTGGTAACAAGTCCAAATGAAGCACCGCCTCCAATACCAGTAGAAGGAGAGATTGCACGCCATGTAATTGATTCTTCAGATATCGATTATTTGCAGCCAGGAGAATTTTATAGAGATCAGTTAGACGAGGAAGGTAAAGCTCATTTTATTTACAATGTTTGTGAGCATATTAAGAAAGCTAAAGTACCAATTCAATATCGTCAAATAGCTTTATTTTATAAGGCTGATGAACAAATGGGCACACTTCTTGCAGAGTGTTTAGGCTTATCAGTTGAAAAAGTAATGTGGCTAGCTTCATTACCACAAGAAGAACGTGTGGCTTCAACTATGCCATGTAAAGAATAAAATACCTCATGTAAATAAAATATGAAAAAATAGGTATACTAATAAGAGTTAAAATAGATAAAATGAATAGGATGAAGAAATATGTTTAATGTGCCATGGATTGAATGGGTAGGTTATGCGGCATCAGCAATGATTGCGATTTCCTTACTCATGACAGACATTAGAATCATAAGAGTAATTAATACAATAGGTTGTATATTGTTTATTATTTATGGCATAGGAGTAGGGGCATATCCTGTAGCTATTGCTAATGCAATCATTATTGTTATTAATATTTATCATATTTGTAAATTGAAAAAAAGTAATGTATAGAGAAGAGAAGGTATGGCAAAGTAGTGTTATACCTTCTTTTTTGTTTATAAAATAGTGATAAAAAATAGGAGGATATCCTTATGTAGGCTAGATGTTTTTTTATGATTAAAAAACTAAATTTATAAAAAATATACTACAAATCAAAAAATAAATATATATGTATTGACTTTTTGGTATAAAGAATATAATATATATTCAAACAAATCAATATATAGGCTATAGCGTAAATATTTTTTTTGAAGATTATGGGAACGTTACCGGTAAAAGTTCCTAAGGTGGGGGGAAATCGCCAATCAAACTAAAGTAAAAAAAAATATTAAAATTTAGCAAAATCATTAATAAAAGTTAAGGTATATATCATACAAATAAACAAGTGGATAAGATGTCAGTTAGGGGGACATATTTTTTATTGGCTACTTAGAAACGGTTCCAGACATTTTGGAACAGGCACAATGACATCTTGAACTTTAAAATTTCTAAAGGTGAAAGGGGAAATTTTCATGAAAATGAAACGCGTATTTAGTGCAGTATTAGGTAGTGCAATGCTTATGAGCATGCTTGCAGG
>USPX01000231.1 GCA_900556665.1 uncultured Eubacteriales bacterium | reverse complement strand
AGTATACTATGTTGGAATGTTAGCAGGTGAAAATGATTTAGAATTAATGGAAAGAACAAAAAATGGACGTGATATTAACAGACATTATTATTCTTTAGAAGAAATAGAAGCTGAGCAAGAAAGAGCTGTTGTAAGAAAATTAAAAGAATTAATGGAATTAAGAAATAATCATCCTGCTTTTAATTTAGAAGGAGACATTAAGATTCAGTGTGAAGGATCAAAAATGAAAATTACTAGATCTTATAATAATGATCAAATTACACTTGTAGCAGATTTAATGAATTATGAATTTGAAATTCAATAAGCAGTAAGGGAGAAAGATAGATGGCTATTAAAATAGAAAATAAAGTATTTCAAATTGAAACAGAGCATACTTCATATCAAATGAAGGTAGATGAGTATGGAGTATTAAACCATCTTTGGTATGGTGCAAAAACAAATTGTTGTATGGATTATTTATTGGATTATCCAGATGTAGGCTTCTCAGGAAATATATATGAAGCAGGAGATAAAAGAACTTATTCCCTAAATACATTAATGCAGGAATACTCAACTAGCGGTGTTGGAGATTACCGTGTGCCTGCTATTACTGTGACACATAACGATGGCAGCAGGGCATTAGATTTAAGATATAGTGAGCATAAAATAAGCAGTGGGAAATATAATATTCCTGGTTTACCAGCAGTGTATGCAGCGAAAGAAGAGGCAGAAACTTTAGAAATAGTTATGGAAGACACAGCTACTAGTGTTCAAGTAATATTAAGATATGGAGTACTTCCAAGGGAAGATATTATTACGAGAAATGTTGAAATAATTAATAATGGAGCTACGCCAATTACAATAAATAGAGCTCATAGTTTATGTCTTGATATGCCAGCTGGAGATTGGGAAAGCATCCATTTTCATGGAAGACATAATATGGAACGTCAAATGGAAAGATGTGAGCTAATTCATGGGGTTCAAGAATTCAGTAGTAGTAGAGGAACATCAAGTCACCAGCAAAATCCAACCATTCTTTTAGTTGAAAAAGAATGTACAGAAACAAGTGGATTTTGTGTAGGTGCAGCCTTAATGTATAGTGGTGGGTTCCAAACACAAATTGAAAAGGATCAGTTAAATCAAGTTCGTATTGTAATGGGAATAAATCCTGAAACATTTTCTTGGAATCTAAATGCAGGTGAAAGCTTTAATACACCTGAGGTTATTTTATCTTGTTCAAGCGAAGGAACAGCAAAACTATCACAACAATTCCATCAAGTAATTAGACATAATGTATGTAGAGGAAAGTATCAATTAGCTGAAAGGCCAATACTAATTAATAACTGGGAAGCAACTTATTTTGATTTCGATGAAAAGAAAATATTAGATATCGCCAAAGAAGCATCAGAAATTGGTATTGATATGCTTGTATTAGATGATGGCTGGTTTGGTAAGAGAGATTCAGATACCTCAGGACTAGGTGATTGGTATGTCAATGAAAAGAAGATTAAAGGTGGTTTAGCTAATTTAATTTCTCAGATTAATGATTTAGGAATGAAATTTGGTATTTGGTTTGAGCCAGAAATGGTTTCAGAAGATAGTGATTTATATAGAGAACATCCAGAATGGGCAATTAAAATACCAGGAAGAAATCCTATGAGAAGTAGATACCAGCTTGTCCTTGATATGTCAAATCCAGAGGTAATTGAATATTTATATAATTCTATTAGTGAGATATTAAAAAATAATAATATTGAATATGTAAAATGGGATATGAATAGAAGTATTAGTGATTGGTATAGTGGGCTTTTACCAAGCAATAGACAAGGTGAACAACCTCATAGATATGTTCTTGGGTTATATGAACTATTAGAAAGATTAACAACAGAATTCCCACATATTCTTTTTGAAGGATGCAGCGGTGGCGGTGGAAGATTTGATGCTGGAATGTTATATTATTGTCCACAAATATGGTGTAGTGATGATACAGATGCCCATGAAAGAACTTTCATCCAATATGGAACAAGTTTCTTTTATCCAATTTCAACAGTGGGCTCTCATGTGTCTGCAGTGCCAAATCATCAAACAGGTAGAATAACTTCCCTTGATACAAGAGGAATAGTTGCCATGGCAGGTAGCTTTGGTTATGAGCTAGACTTAAGTACCTTAACTGAAGAAGAAAAAGAAACTATGAAAGAGCAAGTTAAAAAGTATCGTGAGTATCAATTATTAATTCACGATGGAGATTATTATCGTCTAACTAATCCTCATAAGGAAAGAATAGCAGCATGGCAATGGCAAGATAAGAATAATGGCAATGTTTTAGTGCATGGTGTTGTCTTTAGAGCTATACCTAATATGCTGAGAGATAAAGTAAAGCTTATGGGCTTAGAAAGAACAGCACAATACAAAGTTAAAGGTACAGAGGAAATATATTCAGGAATGGCACTGATGACTGGTGGAATACTTATACCACGTACCTCAGGCGATGATGCTGCCTTTGAGCTTTTCTTTGAGAAACAATAGGATAGTGATTGTAAAAAAGTATTACAAATTTATATATATTTAATAAAGGAGTCTAGAGTTATCGAGACTCCTTTATTTTAATGGTATAATATAACTATAATAGAAAATTAAGGAGGAGGTTATGAGGAAGAAGATTAAAAGAGCTTGTATTGTTATAGTAGGAATAATTATGATTTTTATTATATCCGTTAAGCTTTACCATTCATTTCGTATTGTATAGGAAAGGAAAGAACTGCAAGAGTATGGGGTAGGAGAAAGAGTAGATGTGGATGGCAAGGAAATAAATGTGTATAAGATGGGAAAAGAAGATGCTGAGCAAACTATTGTTTATATACAAGGACTAGGAAGTGGAGATACAGTTATTTCAACAAGACCGCTCTTTGACAAACTAAAAGATAATTTTAATATATGTTTGGTAGATCGTGCAGGAAACGGTATGAGTAGTGATACAAAAGAGGAAAGAACAGTAGAAGAAATTGTAGAAGAGTACCGCATGGCATTAAAGTATAGTACTTCCACTAAGCAATATATTTTGATGGCACACTCTATAGGAGGAATGTATGCGGAATACTGGGCAAGTCTCTATCCAGATGAGGTTGAAGCTATAATTTATTTAGATGCCACACCAGCTGAATGCTATGTAGAAGAAGGAAAACCTAAAGTTAGCACTCTAGCAATAGCTAAAGCAGAAAATATTTTTTCTAGCACAGGCCTACAGCGATTATTAGTCTCCAAGGATATGCTCATTGGGAAGGACGAAAATGATATCTATACTGATAAGGAAGAAGAATTGCGTTTATTACTTATGTATCAAAATACTTATTCAAGTGCAACATATTCTGAAATGAAACTTTATTATGATAATGCAGAAACAGTGCTTGAAAGCAGAGATATTAAGGAAATACCTAAGTTATATTTAGTAGCAGACCGATATGATGGAGCTTATTTTGATAGTGTCTATAAAGAGCAATTAAATAAGGAATACAGTGGGTATAATGAAAAAATAGAAGAAAAGATAGCAAAAGGTAAGGAAATTTTAGCGCAGAAGATAAAGTATGTAGAAGCATTAGAAAATATAGAGATAAAATATATTTCAGCACCGCATACACTGTATGAATATGCACCAAAGGAAATTGCCAACGCAGTAATAAAATTTTTGCTTTTACCAGGTGAATTTAAGAATAAAGATCTCTGAGGGCATGAAAATACTAATGTTATAGCGATTTTTATGGATTTTATAAGAAAAATAAAATCATTTGGTAAAAAAGTATGGAAATATTGATAGAATGAGCCTTGAAGGGTATAATATAAATATAGAAATGGCTTAAAATCAATGGATTAACTTTAACATGAGATGTATTTAAATAGATATGGTTGAACAAGCAGAAAAAGGACTAATTGGATTAACTTTAACATGAGATGTATTTAAATCATTGTA
>USPX01000230.1 GCA_900556665.1 uncultured Eubacteriales bacterium | reverse complement strand
TAGGCGGCCTCATACACACAGCCGGCTCTAATAGGTATCCATATTTTATTCACAGGTTTCTCGCAGCGCCTGTAGGTCCAAGATTTTGAAGGTGTTTTTATAGTAATCTATAAGACCTTCATTTTTCATACGTCCTAGTTCTCTAGACATAGAAGGACGGGAAACATTGAGATAGTCAGCAAGTTCATTACGACTTAAGGCAATGTTAAACGAAAGTGAACCTTGTCTTTGAGACTCATATAAAAGATATGTAGCTAATTTTTCACGCATACCTTTGAGCATAAGTAGATCAATTTTATGGTTTAAAACATAGTTTTTTTCACCGAGTAATAACATCATATTACGAATGAGTTGATGGTGAAAACCGCAGCTATGTCCACAAGTTTTAAGGATTTTTTCGTAAGGAATAGTGAGCAATAAAGTATCAGTAGTTGCTTTAGCACTTACAGGTGCAAGGCGTTTTGTAGTACAGACGACACCTTCACCAAATAATTGGCTTTCATTTAAGAAGTAAACGATATTGCGTCCACCACTTAAAGTTTCTTTGGCAATTTCCATACAACCTTTTACGACAATATAAATATAAGAAATATCATCGCCTAGGTGAAAGGCGTATTCACCTTCCTTTAAGGTTTTAAAAGAAACACTGAGGCAACCTAATAAATCTTTAAGTTGTTCTGGATGAATATCCTGAAATAAAGGACATTTTGCAATAACTGAGACATGATGTTCATTTGATAGTTTGTAATCAGGTAAATTTGGCATTTATAGCGCCCTTTCTATTGGAGATATTAAAAATTATTTATATTAGTTATGCTAAATATATAAAATTTTTTAAAACAAAATTTATGTAGCTATAGCTACACATTTAGTATGAGTTTTATATTAAGATGTTATTAACAGCAAGTCAAGAAAGAATCAAAATTTGAAAGTGTATAAGTGACTCGCATAAAAGTAAAAATGTAAGTAGCAATAATCATAGATGAGGTTGCGAATTAATCATATAGACTGACATATAAGGAGACAAAAGAATGAGTGCATTTTTAGGACCAATTCACTTCTGGTTATATAACAAAATTCAATTACAACAAGATATCGTAGTAGATATGGTAGAATTAGCAAAAGAAGAAGGCACCCATGATTTAGGTGCTAGATTAGATGAAAAATATGGCGTATCAGAAAGACGTCCATTAGACCAAGTAATTGATGAAATGAATATCCATGGATGGCTTCAAACACAAGTATCACAAGTAGAGTACAAAGTAGCTGAAGGTGTAAAAGAATTATTAGCTAAAAATCCAGCAGCTATGGATAAGTTAAAAAGTCTTTTCTTCAAAAGAGGAGAAGCAGTGGGCATGAAACTGGCTCAAACAGAAGGTTTAAACTTAGGTGTAATTTATAAAGGAATTTCTGATAGCTTATTAGATGGTATGCCATGTGATCATGCAATCCGTGTACTTTCAGAAGCAAATGATGAAATCGTATGGACACGTGCACTATGTGTACATGAAAGATACTGGAATGAAGTAGGTGCAAACATTGCAGATTACTACACATTAAGAGAAGCTTGGCTTGAAGGTTTAGCAAAAGCAGTAGGTATTAAATTCGAAAAAGTAGATGATAAAACTTACGCAATTAAATTAGCATAAGTCACCCAGAAAATAAATAATATCAAGAGATTAGACAGCAGGTAAGCAGCTAAAAGGAGAAGCAATGAACAGTATAGAAGTAATGATGGCAGAACACCGATTAATCGAAAGAATGTTAAAAGTAATGCGTAAGGCTTGTTATGGTATTATGCAAGGCGAAGCAATTAATTATGACGACTTTAACGATATGATTAAGTTTGTAAGAGAATATGCAGATACACATCATCATGGAAAAGAAGAGAAATTCTTATTTAATGAAATGATTACGCATTTAGGTGAGCTTGGGACAAAACTTGTTAAAAATGGTATGCTTGTAGAACATGATTTAGGGCGTCTTCATATGCAAGAACTTACAGCTGCTCTTGAAAAAGTAAAAGCTGGAGATGATGAAAGTAAGCTTGATGTCATTGCCAATGCTATTGGTTATGCTTCACTTTTAACAAGACACATTGGCAAAGAAGATAGCGTAGTATATACTTTCGCACAACGCCAGCTTCCAGCAGATGTACAAACTAACATTGATGTCTTAACAAAAGCTTATGAAGAAGAAGCTGAAGCTAATGGCATACAAAAATACTATCTTGACCTTCTTGAAAGATTAGAAGCAAAATATTTAGTATAATAAACCTTATACCAAAACACTCTAATACAGATTAATACTAAAAGACTCTATAGTTACAGCATAAAACATAAAGCTGTTGCTATAGAGTCTTTTTGCATTATTGAGTGAGGTGATAAGTAATAGATGGGATAATATAAGTATTGTTTGATATAATGGAAAGGAGAAGATTTATAAACAGGGAGATTAGTTAGAATAGAGATGAAAAATAACTGAGCATAAAGACATAATAAAAAAGTTAGAAGCAGGAGAAGGACTACAAATTTAATAGAATGGGAGAAATGATAATGAAAAAGATGTTAGCTATTTTAGGGAGTCCAAGAAAGAATGGAAATGTTGCCAATATGCTGAAGATCGCTATGGAAGAGGGAGAGAAAAAAGGATATGAGGTCCATTATATTAACTTATATGAAAAAAAGATTGCACCATGTTTAGGGTGTATGGCATGTAAACAAACACAGGCCTGCAGATTAAAAGATGATATTGAGGAAATTAGAAAGTTGCTTATTGAAAGTGATCTAACTGTCTTAGCAAGTCCCACATATTTTGCCAATGTATCAGCACCTATTAAAAATATGTTTGATCGTTTAGTAGGCGTTGTAATGGATGATAATGAAAGTATGATTCCTAAACCTAGATTATCTGCAAATCATAAATATATTTTATTAACAGCCTGCAATACACCAGCACCTTTTGACAGATTAGCAGGGCAAAGTAGTGGCGCCATTAAGATGATGAAGGAATTCTTTAATATCTCAGGTATGAAATATGGAGGTAGTGCAATATTTGCAGGGACTAGAGATAAGAAAGAAGTACCAACAAGTGTAGTAAGTAAAATTAAAAAGCTTATTAAATAACATGTACACAACATAAATAAGATAATTGACTAAGATACAAATGAGGGTGGGAAAATGAAATATAAAGTAGTTTTATTTGATTTTGATTATACTTTAGCAAACTCGGAAAAAGGGATTCTCATGTGTTTTAGACACGTTTTAAATGCACATGGTTATGAAAATATATGTGATGAAGCCATTAAAAAGACTATAGGAATGACGCTTCAAAATGCTTTTAAAGAACTTACTGGCATAGAAGAAGAAATGACACTTGAAGCTTATCGCAGGGAGTATATTCAAAAGGCGGATGAGGTGATGACACCAAATACTAAGTTATATCCTGAAACATTACCAGCTTTAGAAAATCTAAGGGAAGCAGGCATTCAAATAGGAATTATTTCTACTAAGTTACGTTATCGCATTGAAGCAACTTTTGAATTATATGAGATTCAAAATTGGATTGATATTATAGTAGGCAGTGAAGATGTGAAAACACATAAACCATCTCCAGAAGGGCTACTTTATGCCATAGAGGCTTTAGGGGTAAGGAAAGAAGAGGTTTTATATGTGGGAGACAATATTATTGATGCCAAGACAGCTCAAAATGCTGGTGTAGATTTTGTGGCAGTAACTACAGGTACCAATAGCGCAGAAGATTTTAGAGATTATCCTTGTAGAAAGGTAATAAGCAATCTAAGTTATTTAACTGATATGAACTAAGAATATAAAGTAGAAATTAGAATTTTTTAGAGGGTGAATAATATGAGGAAATGTATACGTTGTAATATCAATATGATTGAAGATTATGATGTAAAAGTTGAGGGTGCAGCATATGGATTAAAGGTTACAA
>USPX01000229.1 GCA_900556665.1 uncultured Eubacteriales bacterium | reverse complement strand
AATAGTGCCAAATATTGGTCAAATGCCACTATTAATAATACTTCTTTTGAAATATTGTATACCTTTGATGGCATTTCTAGGACACCTAAACTCTATAGTGTTGTAAATGATGTGATTACAGAAGCTACCTTTAGTTATACCTCTGAAAATATGGCTGCCCTGATGCATATCGTTAATACGACAGGCATTGTATTAGGTGGTGATAACACGGCTGAAACTTCTTGTGAACTTTATGAAATTGAGAAATTTGCATTTATTAAAAAGGTATGTACCTCAGAAGATCTTAAATTATTAATGAAATATGGCCAATAAATGGAAGGAGCTATTTAAGTGGACGTATTACCTCTTATTAAGCAAATTAACGAAATGAATGAAAAAATCGATGCAATGAACACGACCATTAGTAACCTGAATACAACAATTAATCAGCTTAAAGGTACTATAAATACAGATACATCTGATATAGCTACTACGCCTTCCCAACCAATTATCGTTCATGATATGCCTTATTATTATGAGGATATTAAATGGCCGAAAAAATCTGATATTCTCTATATGCCAAAAGTTGCACCACTACCAGATGTAAGTACTAAACATATTGTATGTGACACTCAAACACTGCCATTATATGATATGCTAGGTGACTTTGTTGTAAGTTATTTAACAGAGAGTGTGCCTGCCATTACCCATAACACTGCTACTAACCGTGTTTTTGAACTGCCACAGTTAAAGGTCATTCCTTTCACCTCTATTTATTACTTTACAATTAATGTAACAGCTATTTCTAATGAAGCGCCCACCTTGCAACTTAACAATCATAATGCTACTAATACACCAGTTGCATTTACCGGTTTAAAAGCAACAACAGGTATTCAAAAAATTAGCTGTAGTGTAGGCTCAGGTGCTTATACAGCACAATCTATCTTGTCCCCTTGCATTGGCATTACTACTGAAGATATTGCCAATCAGCGTTATATCTCATATGAAATACTAGGTGTTTATAATAGAAATGATTTAGGGTTAAATGAAAACTTCATAGGTGATATTAAATTCTCAGGGGAACGCTTTGATGGCTCAGTAGAAGGTATTACAATGACTGTAAATGGTACACCTTATACCTTACCAGTTATTCGTAGTTTATTCGGCTTTAGCGATTATATCAGGGATGGTAAATTATATCGTAAAATTATTAAAAAGCGTATTACAGCAGATATGATTGATACGTTGGAAAATCCATGGAGTACAATTTATAAATACGGTGAGAAGTCCTCAATGGTTATGTTAAAACCAGAGCTCACTGACTTTGTACAATCTGCTGATAGCTGGTATCCTAATAATGGCTTAAGATATTATATTTGGAGTCCAACAATCACAACACATGCCATGAGTAGCTTAAATGATTTTGGTGGTGCTGCGAATGTGCGATGCCTCTTCTATGGTAAAGCCCATGGCTTTTCTGGCACACGTATTATTTTGAAGCTTAAAAATAGTGATATTGGCTATACCTATGGCACTGATCCAGCACCTACTGCCGAATATCTGGCAAATAGGTACAAAGAATGGGTTACAAATCATCCAACCTATATTTATTATCCAGTAGAAACGCCTATAGAAGAAACATTGCCTATGACGCTACCACTTTTAAAGGGGAATGGTTATATTAATACTGTCGCATTTGATACAGGCTCTACTTTAAGCATTGCACCGGTTTTAAGGGTGCAGCGCCAAGACTGCAAATATCGCAACTTAAATGGTAAGGTATGGCTTTGTATTGGCGATAGCATTACCCAGGCTCAAGGCTCTAATTTTAGTTATTCTGTGCTTGCTAAAAATCTCATTCCAAACTGTATAACTTATAATTATGGTAGCGGTGGTTCAAGTATCTGTAATTACAATAATGGTGCTAGAGCTTGGGGGATATGGGCAGACAATAATATTCATACATTCCCAGAACATGTTGACTTAATTACTATTATGCTTGGCGTTAATGATCGTAAACCAACGCTTAATATCGGTACACTTGAAGACTTGCCTGACGGCAATGGGTCTTATTATGCGGCTTATAAAAAGCTGATTTTAACACTTACCAATAAATATCCCCTTGCAAGACTCGTCATTTGTGCCCCACCAAGACTTGCTTACTATGCAGATGAAACAGAACAACTGAGTGCGATTTATAATGCAACCAGGCAAATCGCACAGTACTTTAATTTAGAATTTATAGATATCAATAAAGGTGGTGGTGTGAATAACCTTACCCCACCAGCCAATTGGCAAATCACAGGCTATAATAAACGAACAGGCTGGCTGACACCAGATAGCTTACATTATAATGATTTAGCCCAAGAAATGCTTTTTGAATACCTCGTAAATCACTTATAAAAAATAAGCTTCCAAGTAAAGTCTAAGACTACTTGGAAGCTTATTTTAGGATACTTATTATCCTTTTATATTTTTATTATTTAAAGATTTCTTATCGATATCATTAAAAATAAAACCTACTACTTTCGCATTAACGAGTTTAATCTTTTCAAGAGCTTGATGAATATTTTTATGGGTTGTACGTCCTTTACGTACGACTAATGCTACATTAGGAACGATTGAGGCTAATATTGCAGCATCTGTTACCACATTAATAGGTGGTGTATCAAAGAATATGTACGTATACTGGGTACTTAATGTCTCTAATAACTCACTCATCTTCTTGGAACCTAGTAATTCAGAAGCATTTCCAGGTTTTTCACCTGCCCTAATAACATCTAAATTAGGATAGCTCGTATGACCAATAATCGCTGTAATCTCCTCCGTACTTTCAACATTTAAATAGTTTGCTAAGTTACTCGTTGCGTCTGTTTCAAAAAGTATTTGTTGTGTCGGTGTTCTAAGGTTACAATCTATGATTAAAACATTTTCACCTGTTTCAGCAAAGCTAATTGCAAGATTGGCACATGTAATAGATTTACCTTCTTGAATTGAAGGACTTGTAATCATTAATTTTTAATCGTTGTACGACAATCTTTATAAGCTTCTAGCGTTTGGAAGTGTGTTGTATCACTTAATAATTTTTGCTTAAGCTTTTCAGGATTGATTTTATTTTTCATTCTATTTCCCCCTTGCTGCTTTACCATTTTGAATTGTAGGAATTGTCCCTAGTATAGTTAAATCATAGACATTCACAAGGTTATTAATGTTTCTAATCTTTGTATCAAATATTGCGTAAAGTAAGATAATCACAAATGGAATGATTCCACCACCAACGCCACCGATTAATACCTTTTTCCATGGACTTGCCACATAAGGTGTTAATGGTGCAGTAGGTGTATCAATTGCTTCAAAATAACCTACACGTAAAACATCATAAATCTCTTGAGGTGCCACATCTATCATAGTATTAATAATTGTTAATGCATCTTCTTCATTTGAGCAAGTAACTGTTAAGGTGATAAACGGACTTCCTTTTGTTGTAAAAGTGCCGATCATCCCTCGTAAATCATTGGCTGTATAATCAAGACCCGCTGTTTCAATGATTTTATTAAGTACACGATCAGTTTTCATCATTTGTGTATAGGTATTAACGATCTCTTGAGCTTGACCAATATTACTAATCCCTTTAGTTAACATCTCGGTATCATCATTACTAATCGCATAAAGCGTCGCCATGGCAGTATAAGATGTAGATGTATGCGTACTTACATATTTATACATCACACCTGCACATAATACAGCGCATAGTACAATAATATACCATCGCTTCAGTACTCTAAAAACAATATCAAAAAGTGATATTTCAATATTTTCCATAATTACACTCCCTATATTCTCTTTTCTCAGACATCTAGTAATTTATATTGTATTAAAATGTTTTTTAGTTTAAATTTTAAATAATTTTTTAAAGCAATAGGTAAGACAATGATAAGCGTTTTCTTATCTTGAAAGTCTTTAAACCACTGACCATAGCC
>USPX01000228.1 GCA_900556665.1 uncultured Eubacteriales bacterium | reverse complement strand
CGATTTTTCACCCCATTTTTTAGAGCAGAGGATATTTCAAAAGCCGTAGAAAATACAAAGGTGAATGATGCCTGTGAATTTAAAGTAAGTGCTATAGATAGAGGCATTGAAATTAGTACAACGCATTTAAAAGTGAAGGTGTTTGAAGACTTTAAGGTAGATATTTTTAATGCCACAGGAAAACTAATTTGTGGGGACTATACAGGAGATGAAAAAGGTTTTATAAGACTGCAGATTATAAGTTAGCAGAAGCTGAAGGGCATGAAGTGGGCGGTGACTCAGAATATAAAGTATGCGTTAAAAAGCAAATGTTACCGAATACATATTTTTATGGCGTAGGTGAGCACACAGGCCACTTAAATAAAAAGGCGACGCATTTAGTAAACTGGAATACAGATAATCCAAGTCCACATAATGAAACAATGGATAGATTATATAAGTCAGTGCCATTTTTAATTACAATGACAGATGGGGAAGCTTATGGGATTTTCTTTGATAATCACTTTGAAACACATTTTGATTTAGGAAAAGACAATGCTAATTATTATTACTTTGCAGCAGTAGAGGGGAATTTAGATTATTACTTTATTGCAGGGCCAGGGGTGAAGCAAGTGGTAGAAGGGTATACACGTTTAACAGGAACTATGCCACTGCCTGCCTTATGGACATTAGGTTATCAACAATGTCGTTGGTCTTATGAGAGTGAGGCACGTTTAATGGAAGTGGCAAATGCCTTTAGGGAAAAGGATATTCCTTGTGATACATTATACTTAGATATTGATTATATGAGAGGATATCGTGTATTTACTTGGGATAATGAACGTTTTGAAAATCCAGAGGCAATGATTAAAAAGCTGAATAGCATGGGCTTTAAAGTAGTAACGATTATTGACCCAGGTGTGAAAGCTGATGAGGCATATGATGTGTATCAAAAAGGCATTGAAAAGGGTTATTTTGCTACAAGAGATGGCGAGGTTTATCATAATGAAGTATGGCCTGGGGATTCTGTTTATCCAGACTTTTTGAATACCAAGACACGTCATTGGTGGAGTGATTTACAAAAACGTATGGTAGATACAGGTGTAAGTGGGATTTGGAATGATATGAATGAACCAGCTAGTTTTAAAGGGCCATTACCTGATGATGTCATGTTTAATGAAGATGGCGTCATGGCGGATCATAGAGAAACCCATAATGTATATGGACACCTTATGGCGAAGGCCACTTATGAAGGCTTACGTAAACATACAACTAAAAGACCATTTATTGTTACAAGAGCTTGTTATGCAGGTTCTCAAAAATATAGCACGATATGGACAGGGGATAATCAAAGTACTTGGGAACATTTACGTATGAGCTTGCCAATGCTTATGAACCTTGGTTTAAGTGGTATGGCATTTTGTGGCACAGATGTAGGGGGCTTTGGCTTTGATTGCACAGGCGAATTATTAAGTCGTTGGGTACAAGTGGGCACATTTACACCACTTTTTAGAAATCATTCTTGTATGGGTACAAGGGATCAAGAACCTTGGGCTTTTGATGCACAAACAGAGGAGATTAATCGCAAATATATTAAATTACGTTATAAATTACTACCTTATATTTATGATATGATGCGTGAAGCAAGTAAGAGCGGCAGTCCACTCATTAGGCCACTTTTATTTAATTATCAAAAGGATAGTAAGACTTATGAAATCAATGATGAGTTTATGTGTGGGGACAATTTACTTGTAGCCCCAGTTGTCACACAAGGCAGCACGGCGCGTATGATTTATTTACCAGAAGGCAATGAATGGGTGGATTACTGGAGTGGTGAAATTCATAAAGGCGGTCAATATATTATTAAGGAAGCACCTCTGGATACATGCCCAATTTACGTTAAAGCAGGCAGTGTGATCATGACAAGTGCTGTGCAAAATTATGTAGGTGAAAAAGCAGATAATGAAAAGGTGCTTGAACTTTATGTTGGTAGTGAACAAGGTGAAACAACATACTTAAGTTATGAAGATAGTGGAGATGGCTTTGAATATGAGATAGGCATTTATAACTTATACGAAATCAAAGTTCAAAGTAAAGAGGATAAGGTGGATGTACAAATTAGGGCGCTTCATGAAGGCATGCCAAAAGCTGAGCATAAAGTATGTTTAAAAGTATATGGCAATTGTAGCGATAAGGCAGTTTATGTAAATGGCAATAGCGTAAAGCATGAAGCATATATTTGTTTATAATAACGACATGTGCTAGTTACCTTTTTCTTTGATAAGGTGATTAATATAGGGTTATAAATTTATGATAATAATACTGTTATTTTTTGTAAATATGGTAAAGACTTAAGGAGAAGAAGATGTAAAGGTATATGGAAATTGCCAGATGTCACAATCTTTTTAAGGTGACTAGAATGTGCTATAATTACTGGTGTTTATTAGGGTAGAAAGGAGCTAAATATGAGTAAATTTACCCATCTTCATGTCCATACAGAGTATAGTCTTTTGGATGGGTCTGCTAAGATTAAAGACTTATTAGACCGTACAAAAGAGCTCGGTATGGACAGTATTGCTATTACAGATCATGGCGCCATGTTTGGAGTTATTGATTTCTATAAAGCAGCAAAAGAAAAAAATGTAAAACCAATTATTGGATGTGAGGTGTATGTAGCCGCACGTACACGTTTTGATAAAGAACCTATTGATGCAAGATCGTACCACTTAGTCCTTCTTGCAGAAAATAACGAAGGCTATCAAAACTTAATAAAAATGGTATCTTTAGCCTATACAGAAGGTTTTTATAGAAGACCACGTATTGACCTTGATTTATTACGTGAAAATCATAAAGGCCTCATTGCTTTAGGGGCGTGTTTAGCTGGGCCAGTAAGCCGTAAGCTTTTAAATGATGAATATGAAGCAGCTAGAGAAATGGCGCTGACACTAGAAGATATCATGGGCAAAGGCAACTTCTTCTTAGAAATTCAAGACCATGGGATGAAAGAGCAGCAAAAAGTCAATCAGCTTACACTAAGACTTGCGGATGAATTAGGCATACCGTTAGTTGCTACAAATGACGTCCACTATATTAAAGATGAAGATGCGAATCCTCATGAAGTTTTACTTTGTATTCAAACAGGTAAAACGATGGAAGACGAAGACCGCATGAAATATGAAGGCGGACAGTTTTATTTAAAAAGCCCAGAAGACTCTTCCCGTATGCTGAAGAAGCACTAGAAAATACACAAAAGATTGCAGAGCGTTGTAATGTCACTTTTACATTCCACGAATTGAAATTACCTAAGTTTGATGTACCAGATGGTAAAACAGCAGAAGAATATTTAAGAGAACTTTGTTACAAAGGGCTTCATAAACGTTATAGTCCAGTGACAAAAGAATTAGAAGAGCGCCTTGAATATGAACTTGGTATCATTATTCAAATGGGATTCGTAGACTACTTCTTAATCACAGGAGATTTCATTCGTTATGCAAAAGATCAAGGCATCCCAGTAGGACCAGGACGAGGTTCTGCGGCAGGAAGTATTGTAGCTTACACACTTGAAATTACAAATATTGACCCAATCAAGTATCAGCTACTTTTCGAGCGTGAATTAAGATGCGCTCTTTAAACTGGGTGAATTGCTGGAAAGCTAAGGCCTATGGCTAAGCTAATCAGCAGCCAAGTTCGCAAAAGGCATAAAAGTAGCGAAAAGGTTCAGAGACTAGGAGAATGAATAGCCAATTAATAAATTTTCCCAAGAGTGCCCAGCTCAATAAAGACTCATTTATTGAGATGATATAGTCCAAGCTGAGTTGGAAATGACCAACTGATGAAAATGAAGGAAACTTCCAGAGCGTAAGATAAAGAGCTTACGGTTAATACAAATGTTCTTAAATCCGGAACGTGTCAGCATGCCTGATATTGATATTGGTGCGACACGTTGGTAATTGAAAAGATTACCCACTAAGTCTAAAGACTTAGGAGAACTAATACT
>USPX01000227.1 GCA_900556665.1 uncultured Eubacteriales bacterium | reverse complement strand
TATCCTTTACATAATTAAAGATTAACTAGCACATGTCGTTAATATCTAATACTTATATTTTTATATAAAAATAGGGTTACTACTTAGTTCATCATCTCATAGATGAACTAAGTAGTAACCCTTTTAATTTATAAATACCTTGTATGCTGTAAAACATATTACTCTTATATAAATTTTTATATAGAAGTTTCATTTACATATAATCAATTTATTTTTTAAAGGAAGTGATTTAAATTATAGTGCATCCACCCCACTTATACAACACCTTTGGTGTAAATAATACCTAGTAATTTATAACAAGGTAAATTGTGGCTAAATTGCTCATTAATCCTGTATATGCCCAATAAATTAATCTATGTAATTCATCTACAAAGTAGTTTTTAGTGATTTTAACTCCTGTTTCTTCTTATGCATTTCTCTATTAGCTTTTGCTAACTTATTCCTTAATCCACTTCTTTTCTTTCTAATTTCATCCCATTCATAATCTTCTTCTAATGCCTCTAGATGCTCTTCCATCTCCTCAATGCGTTCCTCAAGTTGCTCAATCTCTTCAATAAGCATACGTTTTCTTTTTGCGTTTTGATTTTTATCCCCTTGATTTAAAGTATTTGTATGCATGCTCCTTCTCCTTTAAATATT
Organism: uncultured Eubacteriales bacterium; assembly: GCA_900556665.1. Next base: position 3,373 of record USPX01000227.1, on the reverse strand, counting down.
ATTTACTATACTTCTTTATTATTTACAGATTAGCACCATATTAAATGCTTTACTAGAAACTTTAACTTACTTACCATTATTATTTAATGAACTTAGACATTCTATTGGTAATGTACCTCTAAATCTGTATTACATTGTTACATTATCTACTATTTCACTTTTCTTAAAACTATTTCTTTTTACGTCCTTTAATAGTATTTTCATGTTTTCTGCCTATATTTTTTATATATGAAGCTACTATTTTCTCAAAAAAATTTATCTCTCTCTACGCTCTTCAAATCCACTCCTCTCAATGTCTCGCCTTCTATTTTTCACCAAATACCTTGATACTCATAACACACATTCATTTGCACAAACACTCATTTACATCTTTATACAAAACAACCTTTAATGGTTTAATTATTATCTTTTAAAATAGTTTCAAACAACCTCATTTTACTTGAAACTAATACTTAAATAGGGAGACATGTATGAGAATTAATAAGTTATTATCTACTATAGCTTGCGTTGCTCTTTTAAGCACAACTTTCGTAGGTTGTGGTGCAACTAAAGCTCCAGAAAACAACACACAAACTGAAGCAACTCAAACAACTGAACAAACTAGTGAAGTTACAGAGTTAACAACTGACGTAGTTATCGTTGGTGCTGGTCTTAGTGCTGCTATGTTCGAAGCAGTTAACGCTGCTCTTGCTAGCGCTAAATAATTAATATTTATAAATAAAAAAGTCTAGTTTCTACCTATTGGTAGCTGCTAGACTTTTTATTTATATCAAATTATTTTATATTAAAAAATGTATATTATTTCTATTCTAATTATTTTATTTTTATGAATATTGACAGACTTTTTCAAATATGATACTTTGGTTACATACTAATTATTTTATTTTTCCCTAAATTAAATCTTTTTATAGCTATATTCAACAATCTTTTTATCTTAATCAAAAGGAGGTCCTATATATCTATATATTTATCAAAAGAAATCATATTATAGGGAAAATCAAAAAAAGAATAGGAGACACTAAAATGAAAACAAGAAAAAATCTTTGTAAAAAAGTCAGTCAGTTATTTTTATGTGCCTTTATGTTACTTTCATTATCAGTCGCTACATGTGCTGCCTCTCCTGCCACCTTAAAAGATACTTATGGTAAACTCTTTGGTCGCATGGGAACTAGTATCAATTTATATGAGTTACAAAACCCATCTATTCTAAGCCATGTTAAATCACAATACAACAGTATTACTTTAGAAAATGAAATGAAACCAGATGCTATGCTCGGTTATTCACCAAGTCTTATCTCTATTGATGAAGCTAAAAGACTTGGTTACTACATTCCTTCTGGATACACAGAAACTTATGTACCAAGAATCAACTTTGATAAAGTTGATGCAACATTAAAGATCTGTTCTGAAAATGGTATTGGTGTTCGTGCCCATACACTTGTATGGCATTCACAAACACCTGATTGGTTCTTTAGAGTTGGTTTCTCTAAAAACTATGGTTATGTAAGTCCAGATACTATGGATAAACGTATGGAATTCTACATTAAAACTATTATGAATCACGTATACTCAGGTCCTTACGGTAAATGCGTTTATACGTGGGATGTTGTAAATGAATATTTACACGCAACACCATCTGGCTGGGAAGCTATTTACGGTAAATGTGGCACAAGGCCTCCTTTCGTTAAAAAAGCTTTCGAATACGCTTATGATTGCCTCAAATACTACGGTCTTACAAACTCAGTAAGCTTACTTTATAATGACTTCAATACATATATGGAAGTTAATGATGTTATCTCGCTCATTAACTACATTAACTCTAACGGAAAAATCTGTAGTGGTGTAGGTATGCAATCTCACTTAAGCACAAAATATCCAAGTGTTGATTACTATACTGCTGCTTTAAAAGCATTTGTTAATGCTGGATTTGAAGTTCAAATCACGGAATTAGACGTTGTAAACACATCTGACGAGGACCAAGCAACTTACCTTTACAACCTTATGAAAAACATCTTAAATATCAAAAAAGCAGGCGGTAAAATCACAGGTATTTCTTACTGGGGTATTTCAGATGAAATCACATGGATTAAAGGTGAAAGACCATTATTATTCTCTCGCTTAGGAGAACCTAAGCCAGCTTATTATGAAGTTTTAAGAGCTTATACAGATGTTATGGGTGGCGGTTCTTCAAATCCAAATCCTAACCCTCCTACTAATACAGGTGCTTTAAGCGACGGTTGGTACTATATTAAAAACGTTAATGCTCAAAAATATCTTCAAGTAGCTAACAATGCTGGCGGAAATGGTATTAATGTTGAAATCGGCACAGGTACAGGTGTTAATGGTCAAAAATGGTACCTTACAAATACAGGTGATGGCTATATCACACTTAAAAATAGACAAGGTTTCATGTTAGACGTAGCTTATGGTTCAAAAGATGATGGTGCTAATATCCAAACATATTCTGCAAATAATGCTGATGCTCAAAAATTCAAATTAACAAATGTAGGTCCTTCTACTTTTGGTATCTTAACAAAAGTATCTAATGACCAAAAAGCATTAGACGTTTATAACTTCGGTACATCAGACGGTGCTAATGTATGTCAATGGGCTTACTACACAAACAAAAACCAACAATGGGTATTTGAACCTTGTAATTAATTGAATGCAAACTAAATCCTTTCTAAAAACTTTCATATAAAAAGGGAATGACAGCAAAACTGTCATTCCCTTTTTACTTTATAAATAACTTAAATCATATGGAGTAAATATATTATTTTAATGTAGCATTACTAACTGTTAAACCACTTCCACCACCAAGTTGGCAGCCAAATGTGTAGCTTGCACCATTTGCTAAGCTTGTTTGCCATGCTGGGCCTGTAACAGTATAAGTATTACCACTTTGACTTACAATTGTTGCATTCCAAACAGATGTAATTGGACGACTTGTTGTAAATGTACAAGTCCAATTATTTAAATCTTTGCCTGTAGTATTTGTAACTGTAATATCAGCTACTGCACCACTTCCCCAGTCAGATGTAATTTTAGCACTAACTGCATCTGTAGCTGGTTGTACTGGTTTTTCTTCTTCTGGTTTAGTTGTTGAACCTGTGCTTGAACTAGAGCCATTACATGGTTCTAGTACCCATACTTGATTAGGTCCACCCCAATAAGAATATTGTTGTACATTTGCACCAGGTGATGTAGATTTATCTTCTACATCTAAACCTTTAGTATCTGATGAACATTTTGTTACGATACCATATTGGCCATCTTTTTGTGTTTTAATTAACTTGAATAATTGTGCTGTTAGACCGTGAGGTGTATATACTTGAACATTTGTACTGTCCTCATTTTCACCATTAACTACGTC
>USPX01000226.1 GCA_900556665.1 uncultured Eubacteriales bacterium | reverse complement strand
TCGTTTATCCACAGTAAAAAATATATTTATTCAGCCTGTGGCTGAACAGTTACCTAAGAAGAATGAATTGATAATATAAAAATTAGTAGGTGAAAAGATGAAGGATAGTAAAGATTTACAAAGACTGCTTATGAGCTTAGATGGCAAAAGCTATGGCGCTTACAAAGAAATCAAAGGACGTTATGGGTTTAAAGATTATGTGATAGAAATGCAACATGTACAAGGGGATCCTTTTGCAAGTCCGTCTAAAGTACGTGTATTTATGCCATTAAATGTAGCCGGCATTAAAGGAGAGTTAGTAGACTCTAAAAATAAACGCATCGCAGCAGCTGATTTCTTAACAAGAGTTTTTGCTGAAAATATTGAAAAGCTCTATGACGGGGTAAGAGGTTCGGGTAAAAGTGGTGTGATTACAATTGCACATTGTAGTGCACAAATTCTTGAAAGAACAGCAGTGATGATTGATGATAAGCAAATCGAATTAAGATGTGAGATAGGTTTGCCAGCGGCAGGCAGAAGAGTACTTGGAAAAGCAGCAGCCTATATTTTATGCGAGGCATTACCTAAGATTGTAGAAGCATCTCTTTATTATAAAAATATTGATGGTAATAAGTTAAAAAATCAAGTGGAACTTATGGAAGATCAAGCATTTATCCGTGAGGAACTTGTAAAGAGGGATTTAGTAGCATTCATTGCTAATGGGGCTATTTTACCTAGAAAAAGCGGTATTTCAGAATTACCACTTAAGAAGGGTGTACCTTTTGAAAGTCCAGCACACTTAGAAGTAGAGATGGACTTACCATATAGAGGTAAGGTAAAAGGATTGGGTATTCCAAAGGGAATTACACTTATTGTGGGTGGTGGTTACCATGGGAAATCTACTTTATTACAAGCTATTGAAAAAGGTGTATACAATCATATTCCAGGAGACGGAAGAGAACTTGTAATTACAAGAGAAGATGCTATGAAAATTCGCGCAGAAGATGGACGTAGCACCGCGAATGTAAATATTAGCCCATTTATTAATAACCTACCAAATGGTAAAGATACAGTGAAATTTAGTGCGGAAAATGCCAGTGGTAGTACATCACAGGCAACAAATGTCATGGAAGCTTTAGAAGCAGGCAGTAGAGTTTTACTCATTGATGAAGACACATCAGCAACTAACTTTATGATTCGAGATGGACGTATGCAAATGCTAGTGGCAAAAGAAAAGGAACCTATTACACCATTTATTGATAAGGTAGAACAACTTAAAGCACAAAAAGATGTTTCTACAATTATGGTTGTAGGTGGTAGTGGCGATTATTTTGATGTAGCAGATCAGATTATTATGCTAGATGCCTATCGTTTAGAAGATGTAACTGGTAGAGCAAAAGAGATTGCAAGAGAAATGGGTGAGACTAGAGTTTCACAAAGAGATAAAGCATTTGGAGAGGTAACACACCGTATACCTATGAAAAATAGTTTTCCAAAAGGAGATAGGGATTCTAAGATTAAGGTAAGAAGTTTAGATGTAATTTCTTATGGAGATCAAAATATTGATTTAAGTTATGTGGAACAACTCGTAGAATATAATCAAACAAACGCTTTAGGGGCTATCTTGGAGTATATGGTGAAAAATATTATAGATGATAAACGTACCTTAAGAGAATGCGTAAGTTTACTGGATGAAAAGATTAAAAAAGAAGGCATTGCGCTGCTTTCAAGCTGTAGTGGAAATTCAGGAAACTTAGCAATGCCAAGAACCTATGAAGTATGTGCAATGCTTAATCGTTACCGTAAGTTAAAAGTGAAATAATAAATAATAAGGCAAATGGAGAAAATTATGAAGGAAGTGAATAAATCATTTTATAAGATGGTATTTGCACTAGTTATGCCTATGGCGATGCAAAATCTTATTAATACAGCAATTACCTCAGCAGATGTTATGATGTTAGGAAAGGTAGGAGAAACAGTACTTTCGGCATCATCTTTAGCAGGGCAAGTACAGTTTATTTTATCGCTTATTTTCTTTGGGATTACATCAGGAGCAGCTGTTTTAACAGCACAATATTGGGGTAAGCAAGATACCAAGACGATTGAAAAGATTATGGGAATAGCAATGCGCTTTTCTCTAATCATAAGTATGATTTTTACAGTAGTGGTATTACTATTTACAAAGCAAGTTATGCATATCTTTTCAAATGAAGAAGCAGTTATAGAAGAAGGCGTTAAGTATTTAAGAATTATAGCCTTTTCGTATATACCAATTGCTATTACTATGGTGTATTTAAACATTGTGCGTAGTATAGAAAAAGTAGTGATTTCAACTATTGTTTATTCTAATTCATTAGTATTAAATGTAGCACTTAATGCACTTTTAATATTTGGTTTAGGACCTTTCCCAGCTTTAGGAATTAGAGGAGCAGCTATTGCTACATTAGTTACACGTATTGTAGAGCTGATTATTGTAGTTATTTATGCAAAATACTTTAATAAGGTAGTTACTTTTGGTCCTAGGGACCTATTTGTAAGAGATTCACTTCTACTAAAGGACTTCCTCAAATATGCTTCACCGGTTATTGCTAATGAACTTTTCTGGGGAGCAGCATGTTCTATGAATGCAGTTATTATAGGGCATATAGGTAGCTCAGTAGTAGCAGCTAACTCAGTAGCTCAAGTAACAAGGCAGCTTGCTATGGTTATGGCCTTTGGAATTGCCAATGCTACAGCCATTATTATAGGTAAAACTATTGGTGAAAATAATGAGCAGTTAGCTGAGGAATATGGTAAGAAATTTTTACGACTTAGTATTTATGCAGGTCTTTTAGGATCAGGTATTGTTTTAATTGTAAGACCTATTGTCATGTATGCATTAACATTATCACCAGAAGCGATTGATTATTTATCTATGATGATGTTTGTTATGACATACTTTACATTTGCACAATCAATTAATACCACTTTAGTTGTTGGTGTATTTAGAGCAGGTGGCGATACGAAGTTTGGACTGATTTTAGATGTCTCTACAATGTGGGGGGGATCTATTTTATTAGGATCACTAGCAGCCTTTGTATTTAAATGGCCTGTTACGATTGTGTACATATTATTAATGTGTGATGAGATTATAAAATTACCACTAACATACTATCGTTATAAAGGCAAAAAATGGCTTTGTAATGTAACGAGGTAAAATTAGAAAAGAAGAAGGTGTCGCAAGATTAATAGGCGACACCCTCTTCTTTTGACTTACATATCCAATATCTTATTAGTAAATATGTAAGAGACGTGCAATAATATGAAGAATGAGTAGATGAACTGGGTAAAACGCATAAAATACATATTTGAGCGAGATACCACGTTTGCCATTGTAGCAGGCAATTGGAAGAATAGCCAAGGTAGAAAGTGATTCGGTAGGACTTGCAAGAAAACTAAAGAAGAAAAAGCTGATTGTAAACGGGAGTAGTTTTTGATATTGATGGTAGAGGTAAAATAATACAATAAAGATAATACCAAAGCCTCCATAATCTACTTTAAAAGCTTGTGCAATAATCATACCAAGTAAAAAAATGAAATACTGAACCAAATTGTTATTTTTGAATTTATCCAGCCCTATTAGAACAAGTAGCCCAATAAGTAGAGTGAAAAAAATGTTCTGATGATGGAAATCAAACAGTTTATTAAAGAGCGCTAAATCAAAAGGAATTTCTGAAATAAGTGCAAAAATACCTAGACGAAGTGCATATTTTTTTACATTTCTTGTATGAGTGAAACCTTCTACAAGTAGAAAACAAAATATCGGAAATGCAAGACGTCCTATGAAACGTAGAAGATAACACTGTGGAAATAAAACAGCACCAATATGGTCAATAAGCATAGTTATAATCGCTATTATTTTTAAGCTGCTACCACTTAAACTAACTTTCTCTGTAAGCATAACTTACCTCCTAGTAAAGATATAACTACATTATACATTACTAGAAAAGAAAAAGATGTCTAAGTTTCATATATTATTTATTTAAAAGTTCACTTCGCAAAGATGAGAAAAA
>USPX01000225.1 GCA_900556665.1 uncultured Eubacteriales bacterium | reverse complement strand
GGTGTGTTGATGCTGACTTAGTTGCAGATAACTTAATTGGTTCAGGCCAAATTGAACCATGTATTATCGTAGCTTGGGATAATAACAATATCGATACACGTAAGGAGCTATTAGAAAATATCATTCCTTATGTTGAACGTACTTTCCCTGTTATTAAAGATGCTGATCATAGAGCACTTTATGGCTACTCTATGGGTGGTGGTTTCACCTTCCAAGTTGGTATGAGTAACTTAGATGTTTTCCATCATTTAAGTCCTTCTTCAGCTGTCCCATTCCATCCATCAGATGAGGATATGTTCAAAAAAGGTTCTCCTGAGATTACTTCAAGATTAAAAACTTTAGTTTTATCATGCGGTACGAATGACTGGTGTGGTTTCTACCCTCCTAACCTAGCATCACATAATTATTGTGTCCAATACAACATTCCACATTATTGGATGTCTGTACAAGGTGGTAATCATGATGGTAAAGTTTGGAGTCCAGCAATGTACTATTTATTAAAATATGCCTTCCCTAAAAATGGTACGCCTACCCCTTCTACTCCAGAACCAGCAGGTGTTCCAGGTGAAACAGCCAATATCCCTGATGGCACTTATTACATCAAAAATATAAATGCAGATAAATACTTAACGGTTACAGATAATAGTGCTAAATCAGGCGCTAATGTAGAACTCCGTACAAAGGCTAATTTAGAGGGGCAAAAATGGACTGTTAAAAACCTTAGTGATGGTTATATCACACTTACTTCTGAATTAGGTGAGTTTATGCTAGATGTCACAGGTGATAAAAATGAAGACGGTACAAATATTAGTATTTACAATAGTCATTCAGGAACTGCACAACAATATGTTGTAAAAACTACATCAACTGATGGTGTTTATACGATTGCCACTAAATCAAGTGGTTTAACAAAAGTATTAGATGATAGTGATCGTAACACAAATGATGGTGCTAATGTTTGCCAATGGTCATACAATGGCAATACCAATCAACAATGGGCTTTTGAAAAAGTTGAACCAGTAGCTCCAGGCGAGATCGCAAACATTGCTGATGGTACTTATTTCATTAAAAATGTCAATGCCGATAAATACCTCACTGTTGCAGATAATAGTGCCAAAGCAGGATCAAATGTTGAACTACGTACAAAAGCCAATTTAGAGGGTCAAAAATGGACTGTCAAAAACCTTGGTAACGGCTATATTACATTAACTTCTGCCCTTGGTAATTTCATGTTAGATGTAGCTTACGGCAAAGATGAAAATGGTGCCAATATCGGTATCTATAACGATTATGCAGGTACTGCACAGCAATACGTTGTGAAAAACACTTCAAAAGCTGATACATATATTATTGCTACCAAAGCAAGTGGTTTAACAAAAGTATTAGATGATTATGAACATGATAAAAAAGATGGCGCTAATGTTTGTCAATGGCAATACTACGGTAATCCAAATCAACAATGGCTATTTGAAAAAGCTGACACAAACACAGTTTCAACATCTCAATTATCAGCACTCACTACACCAGAAGTTGCTAAACCTGAAATTACTAAGCCTGAAACTTCTGAAACACCAGTTGTTCAAGAAGAGCTTGCTTTATCATACAATATTACTTCATGGGGGACTGGTAGCAATATTAGCTTCAAACTCACAAACAACTCTGCTTCTGAAGTAAAGGATTGGTGCTTAAAGATTAATAAAGATGATATAAAAATTACCTCAAGCTGGAATATAACTATTGAAGAAACAGCAGATGCTTATCTCATTACACCACTTTCATGGAATGCTACGATCCCAGCTGATGGGGCTATTGAATTTGGTGTTATTACAGAAGGAAACGCTAACGAAACAATTCACTATAGTTTCTCTTAATGACATTAAAAAAGGAGCAAGTAGAAATCTATTTGCTCCTTTTATTTTAGTATTCTCTATCTAACATTAATGCTGTAATTTCTTTTAGCATTTCTTTGTACTGATTATCAGGTAATTTAGCTATAAGCTTGAAGGCTTTTGCTGTATACTTCTTAGCAAGTGTTCTTGCTTTTTCTACCCCTTCATACTCTAAAACAAGTTGTTTTACGCGTTCAACATCTTCATCTGTATAGCTTTCTTTATTAAGTAAGTCTACTAATACTTGTGGCTTTTTCTCTAATGCGTAAATAAGTGGTAATGTATATACCCCTTCTTTTACATCATGATTGCTTTCTTTACCTAACACTTCATTCACACTTGTATAATCAAGTACATCATCAATAATTTGGAAGGCCATTCCGATATTATAACCAATGTTCCAGAATAAGCGTGACATGTTCTTATCACATTCACTTTCTGCAGCGCCTAAATATAAGCTCAGTGCAAAAAGTTCTGCTGTTTTCCCTGAAATTCTTTTTAAATAGTCTTTGACTGTAGCTGTTTGATCAAAGCGTGAGTTTAGTTGTTCTACTTCTCCTAAACAAATACGTGACATCGCTTTACTATCCATTTGAATACTATGAAGTGAAGCCGTTTGGGCTAAAAGTTTAAAACAAATACAGAATAAATAATCTCCGATATATACGGCATAGTTCTTACCATATTTAGACTGAATCGTCTCTTTCCCTCTTCTAAGCTTAGCCTCATCAATGACATCATCATGAACAAGGGTTGCCATATGGAAGAATTCTAATACAGCTCCTAATACCTGTGTTCTTTCAGACTCATAATTTCCAAATTTAGATGCAATAATAGAAAACCCAGGCCTTAACATTTTCCCACTGGTATGAACAAGTTCTTTGATTGAACTTTCAATCACCTTGTCCTTGCAGTAGGCATTTTTATCCATTAAGTCGATTACTGCTTCAAGTTCTTGTTTAATTTCTGGGTACTGATTCCAAATTGCGTGCATCTCATGCTGTCCTTTCTAATTCTAAAACTTCTCTTAACATTGGTAAACGGTAAATATATGTAATGACATAGTTGGCTGTAAGTCCCACAAATACACCTGTTACAATCCCTGCGATTGATAAAAATGGTAAGTATAATGCTACCCCTACATTTTGTACCACCCACATAGATACGAGGACTTGTCCGATATTGTGAAATACTGCCCCTGCTGCGCTTACACCTATAATACTTACTTTATCTTTTAGCGTTTCTTTTATAAATACCATCATCAAGAAACTCAGTAATGCCCCCATAGACCCATACATTAAGCCTGATACACTGCCGCCAAATATACTTGTGAGGACTAATCTTACGACAATAACCATCACAACATCTTTCTTTCTAGGTAATGAATAAAGGGCAAGTACCGTTACTAAATTGGCAAGTCCTAATTTCGCACCTGGGGTCATAAATGGTACAGGTATATTTCTTTCAACTAAACTCAGTACTAGAGCCATGGCTACTAGTAGCGATAAGTACACTAAATGTCTCGTTTGTTTCATCTTTTTTCTCCTAATACGCTCCAGAATCTACTTGTTGTTCTGAGTCTACTACATTTCCTCTAACTTCAATATACACTTCATGTGGTAAACATACAATAGTTTGACCGGGCTTACTTTTAGGGCTGAACTCCTCACATACATGGTCTGGGCAATCTGCCTTAGCCATTCGTATACTTTCATTTTCAATGGCTACAATATTATCACCTTTTTCAGTTTTAATCACAACTTCCTTATAATCTACCTGCCCTGTTAGAGGAATTTCTTTGTAGAACTCACCACCTACTGTAATATACGCATAAGTACCTTTAGTTATATCGTCTTTGACCAATTCCTTAATTAACATATAAGGGAGGAAAGAAATAATAAGGAGTAATCCAATGATTATGATGTCCCATTTTTTTAGCTTCATTTTCATCTTACATTCCTCTTCTAGTCCCTAAAAATTTAAAGGGATATTGCCTAGGCACAACATTTCTAGAGATCTTGTGGAATTCCACTTTTCTAGTTATGTATTCGTGCCTTACAACATCCCTCTATCTGATTAATTTACATTAATCACCCCTTTTTACTAATAACTATTCTGCTATATTATAAACTTTTAATTCATGATTGTTAATTTG
>USPX01000224.1 GCA_900556665.1 uncultured Eubacteriales bacterium | reverse complement strand
TATCTGTTCGGTCTTCTTTTCAGGAACAATAATACCTGAAAGCTTAACAAGGAGCTTGGCAAAAGGAAACATTACAGCTGTACATGTAATATTAAAAAATGTATGGAAGTGGCACTGCCAAAAAAGATATTTATTGCATAGGAAGTAAAATCCATCTATAATAGGCTGGGAATATAAAAAGGAGTCTATAAAGAATGGATAAGTACATAGTAATTTTTGACATCATTGGGACAATTGCTTTTGCAATCTCAGGGGCCTTAGTGGCTATAGAGAAAAAGATGGACTTACTTGGCGTTATAATTTTAGGAATTGTAACAGCTGTAGGTGGTGGGGTTATAAGAGACCTTACATTGGGTATTAATCCGCCCCTTACATTTTGTCATCCAAGAAGTATTATGATTGCAATACTCACATCAATCATCACATTTATTGCGGTATGGCTGCATACAAAGAATTATGTAGGAACAAGTAGATATTTTAACAGATTGCTTTTTATAAGTGATACAGTAGGATTAGGTGTATTTACTGTGATGGGTGTTCAAACAGCTATTGAGAAAATAAATACACCAAGTTACATATTACTCATCTTTGTAGGCGTTATTACAGGTGTAGGTGGCGGCGTGATAAGGGATCTTTTAGCGGGCAATATTCCTTATATTTTTAAGAAACATATTTATGCATGTGCTTGTATAGGTGGTGCCACTGGCTGTATGTTATTATGGCAAATAGTAGGTAAAGAAAAGGCCATGCTTATAGGTGCACTGATTGTCATTTTAATTAGAATATTAGCCTCACGTTATAAATGGAATTTACCAAGCATTCAAATTCAAGACGAGTATTAATATAAAATTATAAAAACAAGTATAATTATTCGAATTGTGATATAATATATTTAAATTGTTTGAATATAGTATGGTTAAAAGGAGTAAATTATGCTTGAATTAAAAGATGTCTGTTTTACTGCCTCTGGACCTAATGGACAAGTAAAGGTACTAGATGGGATAAACTTTAAAGTAGATGAAGGAAAGGTTTTGGTCATTACAGGTCCTAATGGTGGTGGGAAGTCAACGCTGGCTAAAATTATCATGGGGATTAATGAATTAACCTCAGGAAATATATACTTTGAAGGCAAAGAAGTTACAAATCTTAATATTACAGAACGCGCCAAGGCGGGTATAGGCTATGCTTTTCAGGCACCACCTCGTTTTAAAGGCATTACTGTAAGAAAGTTACTGGAGCTTTCAGCTGGCAGTAAGTTAGAAGAAAAGGATGCTTGTGATTATTTATCAGAAGTTGGCTTATGTGCCAAAGAGTATTTAAATCGTGAAGTAGACCAGTCCCTTTCAGGTGGGGAATTAAAACGTATTGAGATTGCCTCATTATTAGCACGTAAACCACGTCTTGCCATTTATGATGAACCAGAGGCTGGCATTGATTTATGGAGTTTTTCATTACTTGTAGATACATTCAAGAAACTCGCAAGTCATAAAGACCAAACCATTATTATCATTTCCCATCAAGAACGTATCATAGAGTTTGCAGATGAGATTATGATTATTGCAGATGGTCAGGTAAGAGCTTATGGCAGCAAGGAAGAAATATTACCTATTTTAAAAGGTGATGTGGCAATGAATTGTACATGTAATATGAGCAAGGTGGTGAAGACTTCTAATGAATAATGTAGAAAAAGAATTATTAAAAGTAGTTGCAGATATGCCTGAAAAACCAACAGGGGCTTATAATATACGTGCCAATGGAAAAGGTGTAGAACGCTTTTCAACAAAGAATGTTGAAATTATAAGCAAGGAAGACCAGCCAGGGATTATTATCAAAGTAGCACCAGGCACAAAAGGTGAAAGTGTCCATATCCCAGTGATTATGACGGAGTCAGGACAGTATGACAAAGTGTATAATGACTTTGAAATTGGTGAAGGCGCAGATGTAGTTATTATCGCAGGCTGTGGGATTCATAACTCAGGCCATGCCAAAAGTCAACATGATGGGATTCATACCTTCCACATTGGAAAAGGTGCCAAAGTGGTTTATTCAGAGAAACATTATGGTGAAGGCGAAGGCACAGGAGAACGTGTGCTCAATCCTACAACCATCGTTTATATGGATGAAAATGCGTACTGTGAAATGGATATGGTACAAATCAAAGGGGTAGACTCTACTATTAGAGAAACAAAGGCCTATTTACAAAAGGATGCCAAATTAGTTGTGACAGAAAAGCTTATGACACATGACCATCAAGTGGCTGAGTCAAATATGTCTGTTTATTTAGAAGGTGAAGATGCTATCACACAAATCGTTTCACGTTCAGTAGCAAGAGATACTTCTAAACAAGTATTCCATCCTATTGCCATTGGTAATAATAAATGTAAAGCGCATATTCAGTGTGATGCCATTATTATGGATGGGGCTAAAGTTCGTTCTATTCCAGAAATAGAAGCCAATCACCAAGATGCCCAAATCATTCATGAAGCAGCTATTGGTAGAATTAACAATGAACAGCTTATTAAGTTACAAACATTAGGGCTTACTGAAGAGGAAGCAGAAGCCGTTATTATTGATACATTCCTTAGCTAAAAAGAAGAGATTGTTGCAAAGTAGCACTAACTCCCTTCTTTATACAAGCTAATTAAAAAGGAAGCACTGCAAGAAAGAACTTGCGGGGCTTCCTTTTTTGATAGGGATTTAGGATTTGCGAAAGTCAAAGTGGGAGAGAGGCTGAGGGCTACGAACCACTTGGCGAACAATTTTGACGAAACCTTTTTTATCAGCTTCCATACGCCATTGGATGGGCAGGATTTCATCGTTTAAGATTTCAATGCCAGTAATTCCTTTACTATGGGTGCAGCTGCCTGTATTGAAGTAAGGGAGATGGCCTTTTTTAGGAAATTTAGCACGATGGGTATGACCACAAATAATCATCATCTTATTTTTTTGAATCCATTTATTATATCTGGCTTCCACCTTATGGCGTTTATGAGAGTTACGTGCAGGGCTTGAGGGACTTTTAAAGCCTACTACATGAACGAAACGCCATAAATAACGCAGGAAGAACATGTTAATAGGCCAAAGTTGATCATTTAATAAATCCCCTTGATGGCCATGGATGACAAGGATTTTTTGTCCTGTATGACGGTGCCTTAAAATAAGGGCTTCTAAAGGTTCTAAGCCATCTAAAAGAGGGGTGACTTTATCTTGATATTGGTCATAAAAGTGATAGTAGTGTTTTGACACATAGTGATGATCTTTTAAAAAGATATTATGATTGCCATAAAGCATAATAAAACGCTGATCATCAAAAAATGCTTTAAGTAATGTAAAAATATCTGTATGAGCAGCACGAATATATTTAAAATGTCTATATTCCCAGAGTTCATCACCATCACCTACTTCAATATACGTATAGCCTTTATCATAGTAGTATTGAAGTGCGCAAAGCATAAGTGTATGATTTCTGGTGAATTCATCAGAAATACTATCATCACCTCTATGCATATCACTAAAGAAAATAAACTTAGAATTTTTATCAAAATGTTTAATAGGTGCATTTATATAAGCTTCAGTGAGTCTTTGATCAGTAAACATAGTGTAAACTCCTAACTTTTAAATAAACAATCTACAAATGAAAGTATCCCCCATTTTGGGTAAATTAATTAAAAAGAGGTTCTGTGAAACAATAAGTGTTTCATAGAACCTCTTTGCATGATAGAAATTTAGAAGCCTGTAGAACCTGTTACAGTTGCACCTGTAATGTTGTTTTTACCATTACCAAATGTTACTTGGTAACCTAAAGCAGATGGTTTACCTTTTAAAGGCCAGTTGAAGTTTTTATCTTTATTACTATCAGCTGTGCAGCCAATCATTGTAACAACACCACTTTGGTTGTTGCGGTCAAATCCAGATTTGTAGTTACCTTTTGCACTACATCCTGTAAGTTTATGTTTAAGTGGATCAAGGTGAACAGCTTGTCCTGAAGTTTTATTATCTACACCACCAAGTTTGAAGCCGTTACCATCTCCTCTAATCCCATTGCAAAGACCGTTATAGTTTGCTTGACAGTTTTTGAATTCTACAGCA
>USPX01000223.1 GCA_900556665.1 uncultured Eubacteriales bacterium | reverse complement strand
GTGTAATTTATCCTAAACATCAAGATTATCAAAGTTATCAGAGGGAAGTAAGTAAAATCTTAGAAAAGGGAAATGAATACTTTGAAGCACATAAAGAAACATTGAAGGAAATACCTTGGGTATTTGATAAAAAATTATGTGATAAAGTAAAATTTCCATCTATTACACATAGTTTTGCTATTTATTGTGGGATTTATTTTTTATTGGAAAGGAAAATGGATAAAGAAGCCTTAATAAAGACATTTTTTGAGGATCAGCAAGATTATATTAAGGAAATTTTAATTAGGAGCATAGCATATGATTCTACAAATCATCATGAAATAGATGCTATAAAAGAAAGCATAAATGCGATTTTAATACAGCACCAAAAAACAGGAAAGATTACACTTATTAAAGGAAGTATCTATAAAATTAAGCGTTATTTCTTAGAGAATAATAGTCTTAGTGACATTCGTGGTGGCAGTATTATTATAGATTATTTAAATAAGGAATGTATTGATACATATCTCACAGATTCTAACAATGAATTATGTAAAGAATGTTTGATTTATAGTGGTGGCGGAAATATTTTATTAATGGTACCTAGTGGGCAAGGAGAAAAGGTTTGTAGTGAATTAGAGGCGACTTGTCATCATGTGCCATTAACTGCTATGAATGCTTTTGAATTTATAGAAACAGATGTATATGAACTGCTATTTAATTTTAAAGAAATAACAGGCAAGTTAAGTAAAAAGCTTGAAGAACGCAAGAAGAATAAGATGTATAAATTTGAGCCACAGCCAACAGATTTAGACAATTTAACTATAAATAATAAGTCTATTGACTTAAAAGGAAAGAAAAGTGAGAGAAAAAGTATTTGTAAGCTATGTGATATTAGAGAAGGATATTATGAAGAGATAGTGGATAATGAATATCAAGCCATATGTCCATCGTGTTATCGCAAACATGTAATAGGACGAAAGGCAAAATCTAAGCATACTACAGAATATGAAGCATATCTTGCAAAACATCATTTATCAGGTAGCCCATATCAGATAAAGAGCTTAGACGAAATAAAAGATAAAAATGGGATGATTGCTGTTTTATATGGGGATGGCAATAATATGGGGAATATTGTACTGAATATAGAAAAGCCTTATGAGATGATGTATTTTAGTGACCGTACAGATCAGATTACTAAAGAAAGTGTGTATGGGGCTATTCATGAAATTATGAAAGAAGATGAACGCTTTGAAATATTAGCCGTTGGTGGCGATGATTTATTTTTCATTGTACCAGCACAATATGCGTTAGACTTAGCAGCAGAGGTTGTAAGACGTTTTGATACAGCGTTTAATGAAGAAGGAACAATTGCTAAAGAAGCAACAACAATGTCTGTAGGTATTTGTATAGGAAAATATAACATGCCTATTAAATCTATGTTTGAAATTGCTCAAGATAATTTAAAAAATGCTAAGAAGGTTGTACGTGGACAAATTATAAATAAGCCAGATAGTGAAGATATAGAGGGCACTATTGATGTAGTAGAAATGAATGGTGGACAGACCATTATTAATGATGATGCATATAGTAGCATCTTCCCAATTAAAGCCTCTAAGTTAGCACAAATGCTTAAACAAAGTGAAGACATGGAAGAAATTAAAATGCGCATTTATGATTATGAGTATGCACAAAAGACGATGATAAAGGATGAATTTAGATTGTACTTTAATTATAAAGAAGCAAAAATGAGAAATAGTAATAAAACTACGGTTACTGAGTATCTAAGAAATATTTTTGGAGAAAATGTCAATTTATATTTACAAAATATATTAGGGACAAGTAGTAATGAAACACAAGAAGTAAAAGAACAGCAAAATGAAGAGAAGATATTAAAGATATGGTCAGATTTATTACTATTATTAAAGTATAGGAGGGATGTGTAATGAGGGAAGTTGTATTTCAAGTGAGTATCAAAGCACTATCACCTCTAAATATTAGTTCGGGAACACAAACAAAAAGTGAAAAAACAGCTTTTACAGTGCGAGATGCGCAGAATAGAAGTATGATTCCAGGAACAACTTTAAAAGGTGTCTTAAAACAGAGCTATGCCCTTATTAGTAATGAGGAACATTTATCAAGTGGTAATTGTGAGTGTAAAGTATGCAAGTTATTTGGAAAAGGTGGTTATAGCCCTGCCCGTATATATATAGATGATTTTAAGTTAAAATCACCGGAATATCAGGAGATTAGAAGTGCCAATGCTATTGATCGTCATCGTAAGGTGTGTGTAGAAGGGGCATTGTTTACTAAAGAAGTTGTATATGGAGAGTACGAAGGCTTTGTAACAGCTTATGTAGAAGATGAAAAACAGATAAAAGAATTAAAAGCGGCACTTTGTCTTATTAAAAGTATTGGCGGCAGCAAGAGTAGGGGATTAGGAAATGTAGAAGTAGCAGTTAAGGAGGTAGAGGCATGAGAGTGGAATTAGAATTTGAATCACCTCTTATTGTAGGAAATAAGCGATTAACAACTAACTATATTGAAAGTAAAGATTATATTTCAGGCAGTGTCATAAGAGCAGCTATTGCAAGAAATATACTCAATCATTGTGGGGCTTATCATGGTGAAGTTGAAGAAATTTCAAATCCTCAAAATCCTAATATTAAAGAAAAGAAAAAGAACTGGATACATTATCGTGGGAAAGAGGCTTGTAAAACTTGTGAATATGCTTTTATATGTAAAAAGTTTGGTGAGTCAACAGATAAGTTAGGCGTTAAGTTTTCGTTCTTTTATCCAGAAGGGACAAGTGTTATTCCACTAACAAGTATGATTTGTAAAAATAATCCTAAAGAACATGGCTTTATAGATAGCTTAACAGCAGTTGCGACATGCCCAAAATGTGCAGCTAAGAATTCAGAAAATGCACGTGTAGAGTTTACAAGTGGTTTAAGAAATAAGAATGGAGAATTTAAAACAAAGAAACTAACCCAAACAAAAACAGCCATTAATCCTTATACAAGAACAGCTCAAGATGGACAATTATATAGTTTAACAAGCGTTGTTCAGGATAAGTTTGTAGGTGAAATTGAAGGGTTTACAGAAACTGAAATGATTGAATTTGAAAGGTTATTTAAAACCTTACGTATAGGAGCATATACTTCTACGGGATATGGTAAATGTAAATTAACAACTTCTAAAGAAGAAGTTAAACAAATAACCTTGAGACAGGTAAAACAATTTTCAGCAGAGTATAAGGACTATCAAAAAGAAGTAGATAAAGAATTTATTGTATTATTACTAACTGCAGATGCAGAAATTGAGATGGAAGTACCAAGTGGTTATGTAACAACTGAAAAATATCAACAGTTATGGCAAGAACATTTAAAATTACCTATAGGTAAAGTACATAAGATTTATTTAGATACAACCATGTATAGAGGATATGATACTTCAGTAGCAAGTGCTAATTATAGAGCAGCTATGAAATATCATATTCTTAAAGGAAGCATTATTGTATTAGAGGTAGAGGATATAGAAGAAGCTTATGAGTTATATAAGTTAGGTTATAGCATTGGTAATCAAATATTAAATGGTTATGGTCAATGTGAAATCTATTGTGGGGAGGCAGATAGCAATGGAACAAAGTAATAATGCAGAAATGAAGAACTTTTTAATTAAACGAATAGATGCTTTAAATGAAGGGGATTTTTTAAAAAAGTTAACAAGTGATGACTTAGGTGCAAGTAATATACGTGCTATGGGAAATGTAGCATTAAACTGTGATTGTTATAGTGAGTTTAGATTATTTATGGAGTATAAAAAAGCCAAATTAGATGGTTGGCGAACCACTAATAAAGAGGGAAAGAGTTTAGCAGATATAGTAATAGAGGATTTAGATCATATTGCTGAGAAATGCAAAAATGATGATAATGAAACATTAAAATGGATTAGTCAGTACTTTGGTTATTTTTATTGGAAGAAAGCTAGTTTAGAGCAGCCAAAGCCTAAGAATAATAGTTTTAAAAATGGTGGGTCTAAAAATAATGAATTTAATAAAGGGGGCAAAAGAAGATGACAGTGATTAAGCCTGAAAAAAATTTTTTACTACATAAGTTTGAAAATAA
>USPX01000222.1 GCA_900556665.1 uncultured Eubacteriales bacterium | reverse complement strand
CCATTGATACTACGATATGCAATAGATTAAGTTATTAAGAAATTGTATAAAGCTCGTTAAAGTCGACAGAAAAATTACCCTAATGCGTTAAGGCAAGGAAAGGTTTAAATAGCTGTAATTGATATGTCGGATGTCTATGAAGTATATCTATGGTGAGTATCCAAACAGTATAATGGGGACGAACTACTGACTGACTTATCGTGAATGTCGCTTAGTAGAAATGCTAAGAGAACCAAATTTGGTTTATCATCAGAAGGACGAGTAAAGGCGATGTTAAGAAAATCCTACAATTCTTACAGGGAATTGGGTTGATGACGGTATTTAGGTAGCACCTAAGGATATACGGTACAGATAGGAGTATTGGAACGTGGAAAACCTTGAACATGGAGATATAACTGTCAAAGAAGTGTTTTAAGGGAAATGATAATTTGATTATCTATAACCTTAATTAATCAAGGTGAGAGTAGAGTCACAGTACCTATGAAGTCATGATAACAAATGATGGAGGGATAGGCTCAAGTCGTTTGAGTAGATTAAATGTTATGTTAAAAAATTGCGATTAGTTCAGGTTCTTGTAAGACTAATAGAAACGAAAATCTCAAAGAAAATTATTTCTGAAAGAAAAAGATTTCTTCTGAAAGGGGATGATTAGTTGACTGAACGAAAGATGAAAAAAAGTAAAGTCCTAGGAAATAATGAGTATTATGGACAACAAGAAATATTAGATGATTTGTATAAGAAATCAAGTGAAGGTAGATATTTTGATAAGTTATATGAGTTAGTTATACATGAAGATAATATCATGAGAGCATATAGAACAATCAAAAGAAATACTGCTAGCAAAACAAAAGGTGTAAATGGACATACGATAAAATACTTAGCACACTTATCAGAAGATAAGTTGGTAGGTATGGTAAGAAAAAGACTGAGGAGTTATAAGCCTAATCCTGTTAAAAGAGCATTTATACCCAAAAGTAATGGTAAACAAAGACCATTAGGAATACCTACAATTGAAGATAGACTTATAGAGCAATGTATTTTACAGATATTAGAACCTATATGTGAAGGTAAATTTCATAAATCAAGTTTTGGTTTTAGACCTAATAGGAGCACGCATCATGCGATTGCAAGATGCCAGCATTTAATTAATCACAGTAAAAATCATTTTGTAGTAGATATAAATATAAAAGGGTTCTTTAATAATGTAAATCATGGAAAATTAATGAGACAACTTTGGACTATAGGGATAAGAGATAAAAGAATATTGTGCATAATAAGTAAAATGTTAAGGGCTGAAATAATGGATGAAGGAATACCAAAGAGTGGTATATCACAAACTGGAATATTAGCCCCAATGTTTGCTAATATTGCACTTAATGAATTTGATTGGTGGATTTCTAATCAATGGGAAACGAAAACTACTAGTCACGTATATAATCAACCGAGTTCAAAGATAGTGGCATTAAAGAAAACAAAGTTAAAACCATGTTATATCGTTAGATATGCTGATGACTTTAAAATATTTACTGATAGTAGAACAAATGCTAAGAAGATATTTATGGCTATAAAGCTTTGGCTAAATGATAGGCTGAACTTAGAAATTAACGAGGAAAAAAGTAAAATAACTAATTTAAGAAAAAATGGTTCTGATTTTTTAGGAATTAGACTAAGGGCAGTGTCAAAAGGAGTATCTCAATTGGGATATGTTTCACAAAGTAAAATAGAGCCAAAGAGAAAATATAAAATAACGCAAGTGTATAAAAGTAAATTAAGGGATTTAAGCAAAAGTCCAAGTATGGAGAAAGCTAAAAATTTAAATGGGTTTACTTTAGGCGTTCATAATTATTACAAAGTAGCTACGGATGTTAGACAAGATTTTCATGACATTATGCATTTAGTATATGGTAAATATAAAAGCCTTAAGCGAAAGCATGTGATAACTGAAAAAGGTATAATGAATGAAGTATTTAAAACCTTTTATAAAGGGTATAAAGGAAGTTTGGATAGATGTTGTAATATAACGTTATATCCGATACCGTTTGTACATTTTAAAAAGCCATTACAAATTCACCCGGAAGTAACGCCGTATACTGAAATTGGGAGAAATAGAATTCATAATATATCAACAATGATATCAATATATGAGTTAGATGCTTTAAGAAAAGGTAATTTTGGTAGAAGAAGCGCTGAATATGTTGAGAATAGAACATCAAAATTTGTAGGTCAAAATGGTAAATGTTATATCTCTGGAATTAGGCTGACAACAGAGGAAGTACATTGTCATCATATCATACCAATTAAGCTAGGTGGTACTGATCAATATGATAATTTAGTTATTGTCCATAAGGAAATACACAAACTTATACATTCAAATAATATCAACTTAATATTACAATCATCAAAAAATTGGACGGTTAAATCAAAGTCAAAATTTAACCAACTTAGAAAACAAGCAAATTTAGAGCCAATAGATTTTAAAGTGGCTGCATAATATATCTACAATTCAAACGAGGGAACGCCGTATGAGATGAAAGTCTCACGTACGGTGTGGGACGGGGGAAAATCTAGAGATAATTTCAAAGGATTACCTATCGTCATACTTCTGTTATGAAAGACGCCAAGAGGTTATTGATTATGTTATTCGTAAATATGGCGCAGATAGAGTTTCACAAATTATTACTTTTGGAACACTAGCCGCTAAAGCAGCTATTCGTGATGTAGGGCGAGCAATAAATATGCCTTATGCAGAAGTTGATAAAGTAGCTAAGATGATTCCAAATGAGCTTAAGATTACGATTAAAAAAGCATTAGAAATGAATGCTGACCTTCGTAAGCTTTATGAAAGCGATGAACAAGTTAAATATTTAATTGATACGTCTATGAAACTTGAAGGTCTTCCAAGACACTCTTCTATGCATGCAGCAGGAGTTGTTATTTCTAATAGACCTGTTATGGAATATGTACCACTTAGTGCTAGTGAAGGTGCAGTAACAACGCAGTATACAATGACAACATTAGAGGAGTTAGGCCTACTAAAAATGGACTTCTTAGGCCTTCGTACCCTTACAGTTATTGCAAATGCTGTGAAATTAATTGAGAAAAATCATGGCATTAAAATTGATATTGATCATATTGATGATGCCGACCCTAAAGTATATGAACTGATTGCATCAGGAAATACAGAGGGAATTTTCCAGCTTGAAAGTGCCGGGATGAAAAATTTCATGAAGGAACTAAAACCAAGCTGCCTTGAGGATATTATTGCTGGGGTATCTTTATACCGCCCAGGGCCTATGGACTTCATCCCAAAGTATATTGCAGGTAAAGAAGATAGACACAACATCACATATACACATGAGTCTTTAAAACCAATTTTGGAAAATACTTACGGCTGTATAGTTTACCAGGGTGCGAAACGTTTCTAAGTGAAAAGCTTAGACGCTAATAATAAATGTTAGTAGAACTAATAGTCCAAGAAGTAGAATGAAAGGGTAACGCCTGGAAATGCTTCCTTTAATACTCCGACTGGCGTAATGGTTGTTTAGAACCAAAAGGTCAGAAGCTCGGTGAAGTCGGCTGAGAGCTAACCCTAACGATTAAGAAATTAAGTCGAGGAAAAGTGAACCAGAGGTGGTCAAGTTAGTGATAGGCCGGAAGTCTATAAAATATCTATGGTGAGAATGACTAATAAGTAGTCTGACGAAGATTCGAATGTAAGGGTCTAGAAAATCGAAGACATAGAAATGTGTTTAACTCAAGAGAGTGGTTAGTGAGGTAAAGTAAGATTCTTGGTTATGAAATACCTTATATTGTTATAGGCAATATCAAGCTAACAGGCTCATAGAATCCACCTAAGGATATATGTACAGATAAGACTATTGGAACGTTGGAAGTCAGTAACGTGGAGGTCTAAACACCTAAGAAGCGTTTGTAGGGAAGACATAACCTATATTTATACTGATGAAAGTGGTGGCATAGTACCTATGAAGCAGTGATAATAAGCTGTGGAGGAAAGGCCACTAGTCAAATTTAGAAGATTATAAAATTACAAGTTGAATGAAATCATTCTCATAAGGTTCTTGTATGACTAAAAGAAACAATAATCCTTTGGATT
>USPX01000221.1 GCA_900556665.1 uncultured Eubacteriales bacterium | reverse complement strand
TTACTTGGCATATTTATAAACCTCCTAATTTGGTTGTATACTGTCATATAAAATTTTTAATATTATTATAGCATAACTTGTATTTTTAATAAAGGCTTTATGCTCTTTAACTACCTTATTTTGGTTTTTAAAAAATAATCCTAAATCACTACTTGAATTCTATGAAATAATCTGTTACAATAAATCGTGTTATGTCACGGATTAATATAAGGAGGTGCTCAAAATGGCAAAATGCGAAATCTGTTCTAAAGACGTACATTTCGGTATCAAAGTTAGCCACTCTCATAGAAGATCTAACAAAATGTGGAAATCTAACGTAAGAAAAGTTAGAGTTAACCAAAACGGAGCTGTTAAAACAATGAACGTATGTACTCGTTGTTTACGTTCTAACTTAGTATCACGTGCTTAATTTGATAGTAAGTATATATTTATAAAAATTGGACATCCATTACGGGTGTCCTTTTTTTATTTTTCCCATTTTTATATTTTTTATTCATTCAATGTCTTATTCCCTCTCGTTATGCTCTCTCATAAAAAACAAAAGGTAGCATACCTTCATTTAAAGTATACTACCTTCTATCTTTTATTTAAGCTGCTAATCTCTTGCTAATATAACAAGTAAAAAGCCATTTTTTAATTGAATTGTCGCTTTTGGATTAGTCATATAGTTACTAACACCTATTGGACTACCCACCCATAGGGTATCTTCTGTTAAGCCATATGCAAGCCCTGTTGTGGAAATTCCCTCTACTTTTTCACTAAAAGGAATTAAACTTACAAGTTGCCCCTCTTTTCCATTTAACACTATATGGTCATTTATCAGCATCACTTCATTTTGATCATTAACTAATGTTACCTTTACACCTTGCTTTAGGGCACTATATAATAAATGGACATTACCTAATGTATGATCAAGTCTTGAGCCTATACCACCCCAAATGACTACTTCTGTTGCCCCTTTTTCTATAGCATAACGTAAAGCAAGTTCTGTATCTGTTTCATCTTTATGGGTTGAAAAACGGTGAACTCTCACATTTAAATCTTCATAATACATCAAATCCAAAGCATTTGTACTATCAAAATCTCCTACAATAAGGTGAGGGATTAAGTTCAGCTTACGACAATGCTTCATGCCAGCATCTGCACAAATGATATAATCATATGTACTTACATTTTTACAAAAGCTATAATCACCATAACTACCATTTGTTAGAATTAAGGTTCTCATCTATTATGCCTCATATTTTTCAAAAACTTTCATAAATGCTGCCGCATTACCTTCTGCATCTTTGCCATCATATACTGATGAACCTGCCACAAGTAAGTTAGCACCTGCGTCAATAATACTTTCCACATTATTAAGTGTTACACCGCCATCTACTTCTATAAGAATGTCTCTATCTTTTGTCATTTCACGTACTTGTTTCAATTTTTCTAAAGTATATGGAATGAATTTTTGCCCACCAAATCCAGGGTTAACTGACATAATCAGTATAAGGTCTAAATCATCAATGATAGGCTCTAAAAGGCTAACAGGTGTTCCTGGGTTAAGGGCTACCCCTGCTTTCATCCCTAAGTCATGGATTAGCTGAATTGTACGGTGAATATGTTTTGTTGCTTCTAAATGCACTGTTACATAATCTGCTCCAGCTTTAGCAAAATCCTCTAAATAGCGATCTGGCTCTTCAATCATAAGGTGCACATCCATGATTCCTGTAATATGCTTACGTAAGCTTTTTGCAATAGGTGCACCTAAAGTAATGTTAGGCACAAATTGTCCATCCATTACGTCAACGTGAATAAATTTCGCACCACCTTTTTGTACTGCTTCGATTTCTGTTTGTAAATTAGCAAAATCTGATGCTAATATTGAAGGACTTAAATTGATCATTTTTCTACCATCTCCTTGTGTCTTTTAACTGTTTATAATAAGTCATATAACTATTGTAACGTTCCTCTGAAATCTCGCCGGCTTCTAAAGCTGCTTTCACACTACACCCTGGTTCATGGGTATGTGTACAACCTGAGAATTTACAGCTTCCTTCATACTCTTCAAATTCAATGAAATAATGTTTTAAATCATCTGCTTCAATCCCATCTAATTGAAGCGAAGTAAATCCTGGTGTATCTAAAACGAATCCACCACCTGTTAAAGGCATCAGTTCAACATGTCTTGTAGTATGTTTCCCTCTTTTGATTTTTTCACTTACTTCACCTGTTTCAAGTGTAAAGCTTTCTTCAATTGTATTTAATAAAGTAGATTTACCTACCCCTGAAGGTCCAGCAAAAACTGTTGTTTTATCTTTAAGCTTTGGCATTAAAATATCTGTATTAAGCTTTTCTTTAGCGGATAAACAAATAACTTCATATCCAACCTTTGTATAACGGTCAACGATATACTCATAAGTTTCTGGATTACCCTCATCAATTTTGTTAAGCACAATATAAGGTTTGATATGCTCGCGTTCAATATGAATTAAAAAGCGATCTAATAAATCCAGGTGAATTTGTGGGTAAGTTACAGAAAACACTACCATTGCTTGATCCACATTTGAAACAGGTGGACGGATTAAACTATTTGTTCTTGGCAGAATTTCTTCAATTGTCCCTTCTAAGAAACGATCTGTTGAATTTTCTTCTTGTTTCAAACTAATCATTACTCTGTCACCAATTAATGGTGTCATATTCACCTTTCTAAATTTCCCTCTTGCTTTGCATTCATAAATTGTTTGGCCTGATTCTACATAGTAAAATCCTGCAATTCCTTTAATAATAGTACCTTGTACCATGTCTTTCTCCTTAATTAAAATAAATGTTATCCGTGTAAGCTGGCTTTGTCATATCATCCACATAAACTTCTAATTTACCTGTTCCATGACCTGTAAGTGATACAGATGTCGGAAATTCTCCTACACCCATTTCACGGTCTATAACATAAGAAGCATTACCATCTTGTGTTGTAAATTTTGCAAGTACGCGGTAACTTTCTTTTTCTTCTATACCACTTGGTAAGTTAATCATTACAGATTGTGTCACATCTTGCACTGTTGTTTCTGCTGGTGGCACTACACTCGGTTGTTCTTCCTCTACTGGCAGCTCTGTTTCTTCTGGTTCAGGTTCTTTTCCTTTACTTACAACCACAGAAATTGTTGTGCCTTCTGTGACTTCAGAATACGCTTCTATATTTTGGCTAATAATAAATCCTTCATCTACTTTATCACTAAATTCTTCTGAGGCCACAGTGACATTAAGTCCACTACCTTGTGCTGCTCTTTGAGCTTTTTCTAAAGTAAGTTGAACAAGATTTGGTACTTTAGCCATTTTCACACTTGTACCTGTACTTACTGTTAACACAATTGTACTACCTTCTTCTACCTCAATATCAGCTCTAGGATCTTGACGAATAACGTAATCTTTTTCTACACGACTGCTTTCTTCTGGCTCAAATCTTACTTTAAGGTTCATATCTCTTAACATAGATTGCGCGGCTTCTCTACTTAAGCCTTCTACATCCTCTACTATTTCTTTCTCACTTACTGGCTTACTGCCTTCAGCAGCAACCTTTACAATAACTGTACTATGCTTTTTAACCTGAGTATTTTCTCCTGGTAATTGTTCAAAGATAATACCTGCCCCGGCTTCATCTGTAACTTCTTCTTGTACTTCTATCTTAAGTTTCACACTCTTAAGTGTTTTTGTTGCCACTTCTACTGTACGTCCTTTTACATTTGGCACGCTCACTAAACTATTACTACCTGAAAAAGGATTCCATAATGTAAATCCTAAAATAATGACCACAAGTACCGAAAGTGTTGCTAGTACTCCACCAACACTTACAAGTATTTTATAAAGATTTGAAACTTCTTCTTCCTCATCCTCTTTAAATGTCTGCTTTACAACAGCCTTATCTTCATAAATACTCTTTTCCTCTACTAGTGTTTTAGAAGTTGTATTTATATCATTTTTAACTGATTCATGAATAACTTCTTCATCTCTTGCATTATTACGAATAAAAGCTGTTTCTTCTGGTGAAAGTAAAATTGTTTCATCAGAAAATGTGTTTAATTTGACACGATACTCAGGATCTATGAGTACATGATTCATATCTGCTAGCATTTCATC
>USPX01000220.1 GCA_900556665.1 uncultured Eubacteriales bacterium | reverse complement strand
TTATTACGACTTCTAAAGTTTTGGGATAAATCAATACATATATCTTTTATAGCATGATGGGTTTCTTGGTCATTTTCTTTGCTATCCACTTCCATGTCCTCTTCATGCTTTGCATAGTTTTCATATTTCTCAGCGAAGATTAATGGATTAGCAAGACGGAAGCGGTAAATACTTTGCTTCATATCCCCTACCATAAAACGTGTGGTCTTTGCTTCTTCATTAGCTAAGGCCACCGCACCTAAAATCGTTTCTTGTACTGTATTACTATCTTGATATTCATCAATATAAACTTCTTTATAAAAGGCCCCTAATTCTTTAGCTACTTCTGTATAACTTACGCCAATATATTCACCATTTTCATCAAACTCAGGCACTACTAAAAGTTTCATACATAAATGCTCTAAGTCACTATAGTCTACTACACCTGCTTTTTGCTTCGCTTCACTATAGCGGTCTTCAAATACTTTAATAAGGTCAACTAAATACCCCATAAGCTCTCCTACTTTAGGCAGCTGGGCAATGAGCTTAGGATCTTGAATAAAGGCTAAATCACCTTGAATATCCTTGACGATATCTTTTGCTAAATCACGATATTCCTTCACTTTTTCCTTAAGTACTTCATCACACTCTTGTTTTTTACGTGAAAGTGCTGCAAAGCTTATACTTTTGACAGCAGTTATTAATCTATTGATATCTGTATTTTCATCAATGTCTTCAAGAGGTGCTATATCCCCTTCTAATGTAGGGGCATATAAAGCTGGTCCATTAGGTGCATGACATAATGCAAGGGCATCATTATAGATAATTTTAAGGTCTTTAACCTGTTCATAAATAGATTTATGGATAGCTGGTGCCCAAGGCATTTGAGCTACATCTGTATACGGCGTCTTTAAGCTTGCCACTTGCTTTTTAAGCCAAACCTCTGGGAAAGGTGTACTTTTTGAAAAAGTATAGACTTCTAAAATCAGTTGAATCAGTGGTGCCATCCCTTGTACATTCCCATACACCTCTGCAAGCGCTAAAAACTCTGGGTCTTCTTCCTCAAATCGTTCTTCTAGAAGCTCTTCTAAAATTTCCATCTTCATGATTTCAAGTTCTGCTTGATTCCCTACTTTAATATTAGGATCAATATCTAAACGATTGAAATAAGCTTTAATGGTCTTTAAGCAAAAAGAGTGAATTGTAGAAATAGAGGCTTTATGCACAAGGGCCATTTGACGCTCTAAATAGTTCATTTGCTTAATAATTTTCGGATCTTCCATATTTTCTTCTGCTTGCAGCTTCTGCATTTGCTCCCCGAGTTTTGCTGTAATACGTTCTTTCATTTCCCCTGCTGCTGCACTGGTGAAGGTTACAATGAGGAAACGGTCGATTTCAATAGGCGCTTCTGTTTCACTGCCAATAATACGTTTCATAACACGCTCGGTTAAAACAGCTGTTTTTCCCGAACCTGCTGCCGCTGAAACTAAAATGTTAGCCCCACGTTTATCAATAGCCGCCTGCTGCGCTGGTGTCCATGCCATTTATTTTCCCTCCTTTTCATTTGCAATACTTTCACTTGCAATGCGCTTCCATACTTCTTCTTTACTTAAGTTCTCTAATTTATCAAAACAGTTATCTGGCTGACTTTCATTAAATTGACAAATTGTATTATAGTTGCAATATAAGCAAGGATTCTTTTCACCTAATTTAAATGGCTTCGCACTTACTTTACCCTCTAAAATTTGTGTCCCTAAATCTTTTACCGCATCAATAATATGATTTTCTAGCAGCTCAAACTGCTCTATTGTTGCAATAGATGAACCTTTCTTAATGCTACCATCCTTATTTAAACTTACAGGAATTGTAGAGCCTGTATTTTCTTTATCTAAAGCTTTAATAACCTCTAACTGCTGCAGTACAAGTCCTGATAATTTAAACTGTTTCATTTGACTTGCTTCAATTTCCTCTTCATCCATTCCTACCTTATAAGAAACATAAGGATTATTGATATGGAAGTAGAAAACACCACCTGGCTCATAGGCATGGTTTAACTTCAGATAAGCATCTAAATATAAAAGGAGTTGTAATTGTAAACCATAATAAACTTCTAATAAGTTAAAGTTTTTATTTCCCGTTTTATAATCTAAAATCTTTACATAGCTTGTTTCAGGATCTTTGTAATACACATCTACACGGTCAATTTGTCCTGTAATAAAGATTTTACGCTCTGCATCAATATCTACTTGAATTGGTGGGAAGCCTTTGCCATCCCCAAAGTTAATTTCATAGCCTACTGGCTGAAATTCACCATTTTTAAGATGCGTTGTTAAAGCCTTAATGGCACGACCTGCCATCTTCTCTACTTTAGCTGCTGTAAATTTGAAACGTCCTGAATCTCTTTGCATACGTTTAAGCTGTGTCATAGCCGTTTCGGTCGCTTTTCTTACGGCAGTTTGCATTTCCTGTGGCTGCGCCTTTGTCCATGTGGTACCCATTAAAGCCAGTTCCTTAGGATATTGCTCTAAAGTAGCATGGAAAAGTGTCCCTACCTCTGCACTATTCCATTCAAAGACTTTACGTTCTTCTGCCTTAATACCATATTTCATAAAGTAACAACATGCGCAGTTTCTAAAACTTTCAAGACGTGAAATACTTGTTTTTAAAACTGGTTCATTATATAAGAGCTTAGTTGTTTCTGGATTTAAATAATGTTGCTGATTGCTATAGAAAAGATAGTCTCCTAAACCATTTAAGCGTTCTTCCCACTTAGGCGATGTTTTATACCAGCTCACAATATCCTTCAAATCCTCTTCCTTCTCACGCCCTTCAATATATTCTCTTAGCCTGCTCCCAATATAGCCGAAGGTTGGCAGTGGACGATACACTTCATCCAGTACAGTCTTTTCCTTATGCTCTGGCTTTTGTCTAAACATCTTACTTAGACGATAGTATACAAGGGATGGACGTAATGGTTTCCCATTTTCATCACTTAATGCCACACTTAAATATAATTTCTCTGTGGCACGAGTTAAAGTGGTATAAATCATGAAAGAAGCCCCATATAATGGCTGATTAATAATTAAATCACCCAGTCTTCCCTTAGCCTCACTCCCTGTTTCACAAAGCTGTCCTAAAGCTACCTTGTCCATATCTGAAAAAATAGGTGTGGCTTCATCTGTCTTTGGAATAAGTCCTTCATTAGTTCCAAGTACAAATAAAGCTTTAAGGCGTGGCAGTCTTGTACGTTCAATCTCACCAATTAAAACCTCATCACTAGCTGGTGGAATGATTCCCATCTTAAGGTATGAAAAGCTTGTCTCTAAAATACGTTTATAGGTTGGCACATCTAAACGTTCTTCTCCTAAGAGATCTACAAGACGCTCAAAGACTTCAATAATTTGTCCCCAAATCTGAGTATTTTCAAGTTCCAACAGGCGGTTGCCTTCTGCCTTATTTTTAGCAATCATATTTTGCAGGGTTTCATAAGCGCCAATATCTTGTAAGAAATAAAATATCCCCCTTGTTAATTCAACGACTGATACCTGCCCTTCTACTTTGCTAGCTTTAATACGCTTTTCAAGGGCTATAATTGGACTTAGCACAGTTTCTCTTATACTATTGATCTGATTTAAAACTTCTTCCTCTTCTAAATCAGAAGTCCACTGGGCATGCCATTTTTTCTTTCCTTTGATACCATAGGCTAAAACATAGTTCTCCAGTATATCAATATCTTGTCTTGAAACAGGTAACATGTAGGTTCTTAAAAGCGACATCATACTTTTATAACTATAGTTTCCTGAGACCACCTCTAAAGCTCCTTCAATACATGCTACCAAACTATTGGTATGGATATTACGTTTAATATCTAAGAAGTA
Organism: uncultured Eubacteriales bacterium; assembly: GCA_900556665.1. The sequence goes on along the minus strand of USPX01000220.1, from coordinate 266 downwards.
TGGGATTTCATACTCTTTAAAGCTGCTTTGAATAATCGATTTGTATTCTGCTACATCTCCTACAATAATGGCAATATCATGATAACGATAGCCTTCATCACGTACTAAGCTCACAATGCGCTTAGCCACCTCCTCCACTTCTTCCATACGACAGCTATAGCTTTTAAGACAAATGGCTTCACTTTCCTGTGGATAAGCTTTTTGATAAGGCTTTAAGTAATTTTCCTCTAAGTGTACAAGCTCTGGCACTAAATGCTTATCTTGCT
>USPX01000219.1 GCA_900556665.1 uncultured Eubacteriales bacterium | reverse complement strand
TTCTCTAAAAAAGCTGAGCTTCAAGAACATCTTGAAAAAATAGAAGAAGCTAAGAAAAGAGACCATCGTAAACTTGGTAAAGAGCTTGAACTCTTTACATTACTCGATGAAGGCCCAGGTTTCCCATTCTTCTTACCAAAAGGTATGATTCTTAAAAATACACTGATTGATTACTGGAGAGAAATTCATAAGAAAGCTGGTTACCAAGAAATTTCTACACCTATCATTTTAAATAAAGAACTATGGCTTAGAAGTGGTCACTGGGATCACTATCGTGAAAATATGTATACAACTATAATCGATGAAGAAGATTATGCAGTTAAACCTATGAACTGTCCTGGAGGCATGCTTGTATATAAAACAAAGATGCGTTCATACAAAGATTTACCACTTAGAATGGGGGAATTAGGACTCGTACACCGTCATGAACTTTCTGGGGCATTACATGGTTTAATGCGTGTAAGAAACTTTACACAAGATGATGCCCATATCTTTATGTTAAAAGACCAAATCAAAGATGAAATTAAAGGTGTTGTAAAACTTATTGATGAAGTTTATAAGACATTTGGTTTTAAATATAACATTGAGCTTTCTACAATGCCAGAAGATCATGTAGGAGAAATTGAAGATTGGGAAGTTGCTACAAATGGTCTTCGCGAAGCTATTGAAGAAATGGGATATGACTATGAAATAAATGAAGGAGACGGTGCATTTTATGGTCCTAAATTAGACTTCAAACTTGAAGATAGTTTAGGAAGAACATGGCAATGTGGTACAATTCAACTTGACTTCCAACTTCCAGAAAGATTTGAACTTGAATATATTGGTGCAGACGGAGAAAAACATCGCCCAGTTATGATTCATCGCGTAGTCTTTGGTAGTATTGAACGTTTCATTGGGGTAATCACAGAACACTTTGCAGGGGCTTTCCCAACATGGCTTGCACCAGTACAAGTTAAAGTGCTCCCTATCTCAGATAAGCATTTAGAGTATGCACATCAAGTAATGGATGCATTAGATGAAGCTGGTGTTCGCGTAGAAACAGATGAACGTAGTGAAAAAATTGGTTACAAAATTAGAGAAGCTAGAAACATGCGTGTACCATTTATCGTAGTAGTTGGAGCAAATGAAGAAGCAGATGGCACAGTCAATGTAAGAAGTCGTAAGGGAGAAGAAGGGGCTATGAAACTTGAAGACTTCGTAAATAGAGTAAAAGATGAAATTAGAACAAGATATAACTATTTATTAGATGAACAAAAATAAGCTAGAAAGTTTATGCAATTAATTTCGTAATATAACAAGGTGGAAGTCATAAATTTCCTAGTCGTATACTATAAGATATATTGACATATAGGGATACATTAGCTAAAATAATGTCATTACGAAAAAATTAAAACGATGATGAGACGAGTAACTTATAAAGTACTTTTTCAGAGAGAGAATGCATTGGTGGGAGCATTTTTAAAGCTTATAAGTGAAGACTACCTCGGAGTGATTGCAAAACAATTCGGTGACCCCGTTATCGTCAAAACAAGCGAGTGACTTTTTAGATTTTAGTTCCAAGTATTTGGATTAAGAAATAAAAGTAACAAGGGTGGAACCGCGGGAATAGATAGAAATCCCGTCCCTTTTAAATAATGATGATTATTTAAAAGGGACGGGATTTTTTGTTTCTATAAGTAATCATCTTACAAAAGCCAAATTTGAAAGGAGTAGTATAATGATTAAAATTACATTAAAAGATGGTAGCATCAGAGAATGTCAAAAAGGCATTACAGTACTTGGTGTTGCAGAAGAATTAAGCAGCGGTCTTGCAAGAGCAGCTTGCGCTGGTAAAGTAAATGGAGAAATGGTAGATCTTAGAACAGAGCTTAATGAAGACTGTGAACTTGAAATCTTAACATTTAACGATAAAGAAGGTAAATGGGCATTCCGTCATACAGCAGCTCACATTTTAGCTCAAGCTGTTAAAAGAGTATTTCCAGAAGTAAAACTTGCGATTGGGCCAGCTATTGAAGATGGTTTCTACTATGACTTTGATACAGAAAGACACTTTGTAGAAGCTGACTTTGCAAAAATTGAAGCTGAAATGAAAAAAATCGTTAAAGAAAAATTACCTATTGAGCGTTTTGAACTTCCAAGAGAAGAAGCTATTAAACTTATGGAAGAATTAGGTGAACCATACAAAGTAGAACTTATTAAAGACTTACCAGAAGGCGAAGTGATTTCATTCTACAAACAAGGTGAATTTACAGACCTTTGTGCAGGACCACACCTTATGAGCACAAAACCAGTAGAAGCTTTCAAAATCTTAAATGCAGCTGGTGCTTACTGGAAAGGTAACGAGAAAAACAAAATGCTTGCACGTATTTACGCTACAGCATTCCCTAAAAAAGCTGAGCTTGCAGCGCATATTGAAGCATTAGAAGAAGCTAAAAAACGTGACCACAATAAACTTGGTCGTGAACTTAAACTTTTCACAACAGATGATAAAGTAGGACAAGGGTTACCACTTCTTATGCCAAAAGGTGCTAGAATCGTTCAAACACTTCAACGTTTCGTAGAAGATGAAGAAGAAAGAAGAGGTTATGTTTTAACAAAAACTCCTCTTATGGCGAAAAGCGACCTTTACAAAATGTCAGGTCACTGGGATCACTATAAAGATGGTATGTTCGTATTAGGAGATGAAGAAACAGATAAAGAAGTATTTGCACTTCGTCCAATGACATGTCCATTCCAATTCACAGTATACAATGCTGAACAACACAGCTATAGAGATTTACCAATCCGTTACGGTGAAACATCTACATTATTTAGAAATGAATCCTCAGGAGAAATGCACGGACTTATTCGTGTACGTCAATTTACAATTTCTGAAGGACATCTTGTATGTACACCAGAACAACTTGAAGATGAATTCAGAGGTGTAATTGAACTTATCAACTACATGATGACTACATTTGGTATCCAAGATGATATCAGCTACAGATTCTCTAAATGGGACCCAAATAACACAGAAAAATACATCGATGATCCAGCAGCTTGGGAAAGAACAGAAGGTCTCATGAGAAATATCTTAGATCACCTTCAAATTAACTACGAAGAAGCTGTAGGCGAAGCTGCATTCTACGGTCCAAAACTTGATATTCAATTCAAAAACGTACATGGTAAAGAAGATACAATTATTACAGTACAAATCGACTTCGCACTTGGTGAAAGACTTGGTATGACATATATCGATGCAGATGGTGAGAAAAAACACCCACTTATCATTCACCGTACATCTATTGGATGTTATGAAAGAACACTTGCTATGCTTATTGAAAAATACGCTGGTCAATTCCCAGTATGGCTTGCACCAACAGCAGTTAAAGTGCTTCCAATCTCTGATAAATATGCTGATTACGCGCAAGAAGTTGTTAAATCATTCAAAGATCGTGGCATCTTAAAAGTAGAAGCTGACTACCGTACAGAAAAAATCGGATACAAAATCCGTGAAGCACGTATGGAAAGAGTACCTTACATCGTAGTAGTAGGTGCTGATGAAATGGAAAATAAAACAGTTTCAGTAAGAAGCCGTCAAAAAGGTGATGAAGGTGCAATGTCACTTGCTGATTTTGTAAATCGTGTAGATGAAGAAATCAAAACAAAATTCAACTACTTACTTCATATGGAACCACAAGAAGAAAGTAAATAATATAGTAAGAGGTGCCTAAGGCACCTCTTTTTTGATGTGATTTTTTCCAAAAACACCAGAATAATACCCAATAAATGGAAAATATGATATACTAATATAACCTGAGATAAAAAATGACAATATAGGAGAGGTCGATGAAAGGGATAGCAAAATTTGGAGCTTATATGGCATTAGTAGCTATGGGGGGAAGTTTGGTTACTGGCGTAATGGGGAACGAACATCTTACAATGTATATGACGCTTATGGCTATAGGATTTAGTACAATGGGATGTATAGGTATGCAAAAGCAATTAGACGGTTTAATGAGAGAAGAAGAACGTATTATTGCTAGAGTAAATAGAAATGAGATTTCTAAAAAAGATTATGAAGTCTTTTATAAAGAAGTGCTTAGATCATTAGGTGTAAACAAAGAGATAAAGAAAAAACTCAATGCACAA
>USPX01000218.1 GCA_900556665.1 uncultured Eubacteriales bacterium | reverse complement strand
TTTAACACAACAACAAGAAGTTAAAAAAGCTGCTGAAGCTGCTATTAAAGAAAAAGTAACAGACTTATTAGGTGATATTTATAGTGATGTACGTATAAGCCCTAATCTTGTATTAGACTTCGATCATTATATTGAAAATAATAAAGAATACACAGCACAAGGTGATGATGGACAACGTGGTGTCATTATTCAAGAAAATACACAAAGTAGTTCTTCAACATCAACAGATGGTAGTGGCGGTGAACCTGGTACAGCAACAAATGGTGGAGATATAACAAGTTATGTACAAGAAGGTAATTCAGGGACAAGCTCTAGCAAAGAGAATCAAAAAGAAATTACATATTCACCAAGTGTAAAAGAGACACAATATCAAAAAAATATGGGGGATATTGATTTAGAGAAGTCTTCTATCGCAGTTAATGTTATTCGTAATAAAATTTATCGTGAAGAAGAAATTAAACCAACTTTAGTTGGCACAACATGGGCAGAATTCAAAGCTCAAAATGGCAATCAACAATCATTTACAGTAGATCAAGGTATTGTAGACGCTATTAAAGCAGCAACAGGGCTTCAAACAGTAAGTGTAAATGGTTATGAAATTCCTAGATTCATTGATCAAGAGCCATACGTAATTGGTGTTAAAGATTACATAATGTACATTATACTTGCTTTAATCATCATCATTGGAATCGTAGCACTTCTTATGAGATTTAGAAAACAAGATAGTGAAGTGGAAGTAGAACCAGAATTAGAAGTAGAAGAAATGCTTAAGACAGCAAAAGAAGAAGTGGAACTTGAAGAAATTGAACTTAAAGAAACACTTGAAACAAAACGACAAATTGATAAGTTTGTAGATGAAAAACCAGAGGCAGTTGCTAACTTATTACGTAACTGGCTTACTGAAGAAGATTGGGAGTGATCGTTTGACTAAGGATGAATATACAAGTAAACAAAAGGCAGCCATGCTCCTTATAGCTTTAGGTCCTGAGAAATCATCTAAGGTATTTAAACATTTAAAAGAGGAAGAAATTGAGCAGCTTACATTAGAAATTGCTAATATTAAAGCAGTATCTCCTAGAGTAAAAGAGGAGGTACTGCAAGAATTCTATGAAATGTGTCTCGCACAAGATTATATCGCAGAAGGTGGTATTGGTTATGCAAGACAACTTCTAGAACAAGCATTAGGTTCAGATAAAGCAGTTGAAGTTATTAATAAACTAACTGTATCACTTCAAGTAAGACCATTCGAATTTGCAAGAAAAACAGATGCTTCTCAACTTGTAAACTTTATACAAAACGAGCATCCACAAACAATTGCACTTATCTTATCTTACTTAAAGCCAGCGCAAGCAGCGCTTATTATACGTTCACTGCCAGCAGAAATGCAATCTGATACAGCACGAAGAATTGCACTTATGGATCGAGCGTCACCAGATGTAATTAATCAAATTGAACGTGAGTTTGAAAAACGACTTTCAACACTTGTTTCTGAGGATTACACAACAATTGGTGGTATTGATTCAATCGTAGAGATTATCAACCAAGTAGACCGTACAACAGAGAAAAATATTATGGAGAACTTAGAAATCGAAGATCCAGAACTTGCAGAAGTTATCAGAAAACGTATGTTTGTATTCGAAGATATCATTATGCTTGATCCAAAATCTATTCAACGTGTTCTTCGTGAAGTTGATAATCATCAACTTGCAATTGCGCTTAAAGGTGCAGGCGAATCTGTTAAATCTGTTATCATGGAAAACGTTTCAAAACGTCTTGCTTCTATGATTGAAGAAGATCTTGAATACATGGGACCAAAACGTGTTAAAGAAATCGAAGAAGCACAACAACAAATTGTTAATATCATTCGTAAGTTAGAGGATGCAGGTGAAATCGTTACATCACGTGGAGCAGGAGATGAGGTAATTGTCTAGTATTATAAAAGGTGAACGCATCAGAAACCAAAGTGTTATCAATTTATCAGAAAGATTTAAAGCTATTCATATTGAATATGAAAAAGCCGAAATAGAAGATGAAGCTTTAGATAAAGAGGAAACTGTAGAAAATCATTTACAACAAGAAAACACCCAAGATGAAATACTGCAAGAAGCAAGGGAAATGGCAAATCAAATCATTGCAGAAGCTAAACAACATGCAGAAGAAATTTTATCAGGTGCCCTAGCAAAAGCAGAAAGCATTAAAGAAGACATAAGAGCAAAGCAAACACAGTTACTTTATGAGACACAAGAAAAAACACAGTCCCTGCTAGAAGAAGCACATCAAGAAGCAGAAATGATAAAAAGACAAGCACATGAAGAAAAAGAAGCACTTATAAGAAGTTCAGAAAATGAACTTACAGAAGTACTTCAAAAGCTTTTAGGACATATCATAAGTGAAGAGTTGTTTGATAATACAAAATGGCTACAATGCTTGGTACATAAAATGTTACAAGAATGTCCTACAAAGGAAGAAATCATAGTGTATGTATCACCAGAAACTTACGATAAGTTAAGTGAAGACGTAAAAGCAAATATAGTAGCCTCAGGCGACAAGGTTAGATTAGAAGCAAAAAACAATGTAAGTAATACAGCTTGTATAGTAGAAACGAAACAAGGTAACATCGTTTATGATGTTATAGAAGGTATGGAACGTGTGGTTTCAGAAATTAAAATTTTGGACAAGTTGTCATAGGAGAGCATATGGTCAATTTAGGAAAATACATTAATATCACAAACCAGCAGTTATGGACATATACAGGTGAAGTTACAAAAGTTGTAGGAATGGGGATTGAATCTTGTGGTCCTATGGCTAATATTGGGGATATTTGTTATATTGCAACACGTAAAGGTGATAAATCAATTAAAGCAGAAGTGATTGGATTTAGGGATGAAAACTTATTACTTATGCCATTAGGTCAGTTAGAAGGCATAGGGCCTGGATGCAAGGTAACAGCTTACGGTGACAAACTGAATGTCAGCGTAAGTGAAAACCTTCTAGGAAAAGTTGTAGATTGGCAAGCAAAGCCTATTGATGGTACTGAAGTATACTGTGCTGACACAGTGCCTATTGATAATGAGGCACCTAATCCACTGACAAGACAAAGAATTCATGAACCTATTTCATTAGGTATACGTGCTATAGATGGTATGCTTACTGTAGGAAAGGGTCAAAGAATTGGTATCTTTGCAGGTAGTGGTGTTGGGAAGAGTACTTTAATGGGTATGATTGCTAGAAATGCTCTATCTGATATTAATATTATTGCACTGATTGGTGAACGTGGTAGAGAGGTTCGAGAATTCATTGAGAAGGACTTAAAAGCCGAAGGTCTTAAACGTTCAATTGTTGTTGTTGCTACATCAGACCAGCCTGCACTTATGCGTTTAAAGGCTGCAATGACAGCAACGGCATTAGCCGAATATTTTAGAGAACAAGGGAAAAATGTACTTTTAATGATGGACTCTCTCACAAGGTTCTCAATGGCACAGCGTGAGATAGGTCTTGCAGTAGGTGAGCCACCAGTTTCAAGAGGTTATACACCTTCAGTATTTGCAGCCTTACCGAAACTCTTAGAAAGAGCAGGTAATTCGGATAAAGGAAGTATTACAGGAATGTATACTGTATTAGTAGATGGAGACGATTTTAATGAACCAATTACTGATACTGCAAGGGGTATCCTAGATGGACATATTGTTCTATCTAGAAAGCTTGCGAATAAAGGTCATTATCCAGCTATTGATGTGCTAGCTAGTATATCCAGGGTTATGAGTGACATTGTAACAGATGAGCACAAAGCATTTGCAAGAGAAATTAAAAAACAGATGGCTGTTTACAAAGAATCAGAAGACCTTATTAATGTAGGAGCGTATAATCGCGGAAGTAGTCAAGAAATTGATGAAGCTATTGATAAGATTGGACCAATTAATAACTTTTTACAACAACCAACACATGAAAAAGTAGATTTTCAAACCACTTATGAAATCATGTCACAAATAACAAAGTAGGGTGAGTAAATGTTTAGATTTGAATTACAACCAGTCTTAGCCCTTAAGGAAAAGCTAGAAGATCATAAAAAGAGAGAACTAGGTGTTGCAAATACACATAAAGAACGACTTGAGGGCGAGAAAAATACGCTAATAGAACTACATGAT
>USPX01000217.1 GCA_900556665.1 uncultured Eubacteriales bacterium | reverse complement strand
GAATTTAGATTGCATACCTGAAGCCCCTACGCTTCCAATCTCTTCTTTATCTACAAGTACTGTAGCTGTTGTTTTAACTGGATTTGTTACTTCAAGTTGTGCTTCAAAAGATGCATAGCCACACACGCGGTCATCTTGACCATAACCAATGATCATACTGCGATCAAGACCATAGTCTCGTGCTGGGCCTGCTGGTACAATTTGTAATTCAGCAGAAACAAGGTCTTCTTCCACTATACCATATTTTTCATGAAGAAGCTTCAAAATATTTGCTTTTACTTTATTTTTTTCTTCTCCTTCAAGTGGAATAGAACCTAAACAAACATTTAAATCCTCACCTTTAATCGCTTCATTTAATTTCTTTTGCATTTGTTCGCTAGCTAAGTGAATAAGTAAATCTGAAATACCTACTACGGGATCTGTTTCTTCTTCACCTACTGTAATGTTTACAACTTCACCATTTTGTTTTACAACAACACCATGAATTGCCAGAGGCATTGCTACCCATTGATATTTTTTAACACCACCATAGTAATGTGTTTTGAACATAGCAAAATCAGTATCTTCATAAAGTGGATTTGGCTTTAAATCTAATCTTGGTGAATCTAAATGGGCACCTAATAAATTTAATCCTTCTGAAAGTGGCCTTTGACCAATACAGAATAAAATAAGTGTTTTATCATTATAATTTGCATATACTTTATCCCCTGCTGTTAACGTAACATTTCCTCCAATAAGTGTTTCAATATTACGATAGCCTGCTTGTTCTGCTTTTTGAATCATGCTACGTACACATTCACGCTCTGTTTTATTCTCAGAAATGAATTGTCTATAGCGTTCACCGTAAGCAAATAAAGCCTCTAAATCTGCTGCTGTATAAGAATCCCATACATTTTTGTATTCTTTTTTTAATGCTTTTACTTCTTCTGACATACTATACTCCTTGAATTGTAGTTAAATTTTATATTATATTACATAATTATATACCAAACTTTACCCTACTGTATAGTATAAGATAGCTTTTGCAAATTATTCATTTTTAATAATAAGCAATGGTCACTACCTTTCCTAATGCTTCTAAAACAGTTTGCAATCTTTTGAGCACATTCAGCTTAATGCTCAATGTATCTGGGAAATCAGGGTTTTGATGGGCTGGATTAATGGCTTGCCCCACTAAAAACTTAATATGTGTACATTCCTCAAATAACATTCTTGCAAGCTTTGAGGCCCCATCCTCACCATATAAAATATCAAGATCATTACTCCTTTGTAATCTCTCTAACTTTTGAGTGGCTGCACCTATTGTTAAAACCCCTTCTGTTACAAGGTCTATTCCCTCAATATAGCCTATAGGTGGAATGCTTCGGTCAATGATTTCAATACTTGTTTTTATTTCCCGGCCTAATATTCTTGCAGCAATATTAGCTGCCGTGCCACCACAAATAATCTTTTTGCCCTTACTTTGCATCAAATCTCTAATAATCACCTCATCATTTTCACTATCTTTAGGGGGACCAGAAAATAAAATAGCCTCCTTAGGCATAATAGCTTGCAAAGTAACAACCGTTGTATCATCTCCTGGCTGATTAATATATAAATCCTCACATACCCCTAATAATGCAGCGGTTATCTTTTTAGCGGACTGCCTGCAAACACCAAGTTCCTGAAGATAATTGGCAACCTCCACCCAGCTCCAACCTAAATTAAGGACCATGCCTACCCCGGCATGAATCACGCCATCACTTACAAAAACTAAAGTATCCTTTTCTTGTAAGACAAACTGACTTTCTTTGATTAGTCGTCCATTAATTTCTTTCGTTTGTCCTTGTAGCTCACAAACTTTATCTTCTCTTATAAAAAATACATTTGGATTATCAAATTCAGCGATATAAACCATGCCGCTCTTATCAACTTTCACAATTGTAAAAGTTGAATACGCTAACTTTCTTACTGAACAAATAGGTAATGTATGTATAATGGTATCTACAGCCTCTTCTAATGCCAGACCTTCTTTCAGCATAGTCATAGCAATTTTAGCCGTGAGGGTTGCAAGTATATTGGCTTTTACACCACTTCCAAGTCCATCTGAAAGTACGGCTATAAAACTTTCTTCTCCATTAAAAAACTCCACCTTATCCCCGCATAATTCTTCCCCATGTTTATTCAAACTCCCTGTGGCAAAATCTATAAAAAATTTCATATCAATAATCCTCTTCTTGTATTAATTTTTTAAGTTTTGTAAGTGTTACTTTTGTTTCAGCGGTTGTTTCCCCAAGTAAACTTGCAATTTCTTGTGCTACAGTCATTTGCTTATTAATTACTTGTTGAGCCATATCAATGGCTTCTATTTTCATATTTTGCATTTGCCTAGCAATTCTCTCATCACTGGTAATATCATTAGCAATCCATAACATGACCTTATGATATTCACTCCAAATAATGCTTTCAATTACACTGGCACTGCCTACTGCAACCTTGTGATTTAATATATTTTGTTTAGTCTCTTTTACTTGTTCAAATAAACTGGTATCTAAAATAAGTCCTACATTTTCATGCACTAGGTTTTCCCTAAAAATACCAAAGAATCGTTTAGCCGCTGGATTTACTTCTAAAATTTCTAAATGCTCATTAATCATCATAATCATATTAGGTGTAGCTTCAAAAATAACATTGGTAAGCCGTTCTGCTTTTTGGCGCATAAAAGGTAAGCACATGGTAGCTTCTGCTATGCCATTATATACAGCTACTGCTTTTTCTCTACACGTATGATAGCCACAGCATCCGCAGTTCAATTCATCTAACTTTGTTTCTTTACCTATACTATTTAAAATCGCTTCTATTTGTGCCTGGGTTGGCTGCTTTAATGCCTTCTTTAGGTTTTGAAAGTCTTTATGCAAATCAATGTTGACTTGTTTCTCTATGTCACATGCCTCTTTTTTAAGCTGACTTTCCCAGTTGGCATAACGCTTTACTCTTTCACTACGCTCATAAATATTAGTACCATCTGCTCCTGCTATACAGCTATGTCTACACCCATGAACTTCAAGTAGCGTATTTTTAAACCCACCATTTTGAATATACGCTAACATATCAATACATTCTTCAATGCCATGAATCTTTAATATACGTCTTGGTATTTTATCTACGTCAATAGTCTTTGTTACACCACCTACAATGGGATAACCTCTTTGCCTTTTGTTTTCCCCATCAAACTCTGTTTCTTCTAACTGTGTTAAATCAATATGTTCTTTTTCAAACCAATGCATTAATTCTTCAAAAGTAAGCACAGCATCCAAATCTTTTTCTTCTATCCCTTCTATCTTTTTAGATAAACAAGGCCCTATAAAAACTACTTTTGTTTCTTCCCCATATTTTTGTTTAAGCAGTTTGGCATGACAAATTACAGGTGAGACAACTGGTATTAAGTAAGATAACATTTCTGGATAATGCTTTTGAATAAGTGCATTCACAGTAGGACAACAACTTGTAATATAGCATTGCTTACCAGGCATCTTGCCAAATACTTCATAGGTTTGTGTGACTAGATCTGCGCCTATAACGGTTTCTTCAACTGCCAAAAAGCCCAATTTTTTAAGTCCTGTTAAAAGCCGCTTGCTCCCTGTTTCAAAAAGTGCTGCAAAGGCTGGGGCAACAGAGGCCACAACCTTTTTACCTTGGTTTAGATAAGTCTTTACGACTTCTACTTCTGACTTAATCTGCTTGGCATTTTGAGGACATATTTTAAGGCACTTCCCACATCCTATGCAACGCTCCTGCATAATCTTAGCTTGTTCATCTTTTACTTCTATTGCATGTACAGGGCAAGCCCTAGCACATGCATAACAGTTTTTACAATTTGCTCTTGAAAAATTTATAATCCACATATTGCTTGCTCCCTTATCCCTTTTAAATAATCTATGCCTTTTAGCTTTTTAACGTTTTATCTTTGAGCTTCTACATAAATTCTTTTAAAAATATTTCTGCCGCATTTTCCTTATTGACAGAAAACAGTTTACCATCCCATCTAATAACTGCTACAGCCTGCGTACAATGTCCTGTACAAAAAGCACCTGTTAATTCAATGACTTCTTCTAAATGATATTTGGCAATAAGCTGTTTAAAAATTTCAATCACTTCATAAGACCCTTTAAGATG
>USPX01000216.1 GCA_900556665.1 uncultured Eubacteriales bacterium | reverse complement strand
CTTAGCACGTTTTTCTTTTACACCCGGCTCCACTTGATTTTTCATCTTAGCAGCTGGTGTACCTTCTCTTGGTGAAAACGGAAAGACGTGAATTTGTGCAAAGTTAACTTCTTTCACAAACGCTAATGTTTCTTCAAATTCTTCATCTGTTTCACCAGGGAAACCTACAATAATATCTGTTGTAAGCGCTACATCAGGCCATAAGTTTTGTAATCTGTGTACGCTCTCTAAATATTCTTCTTTTGTATATTTACGATTCATGCGTTTTAAAACTGTTTGACTACCGCTTTGTAAAGAAAGGTGGAAATGATGACATACCTTAGGTAATCTTCTAAGTGTCTCAATGAACTCTTCTGTTACTACAACCGGTTCAATTGAACTCATACGAATACGCTCAATGCCTTCTACTTCATGCACACGTTCTAGTAGTTGCATTAAATTGGTGTTACCTAAATCTTTCCCATAAGCAAGGACATGTATTCCAGTTAAAACAATTTCTTTAAAGCCAAGGCCTGCAAGACGTTTAACCTCATCAATAACCTGTTCTTCTTTTCTACTTCTTATTTTACCACGTACGTATGGAATAATACAATAACTACAATAATTATTACATCCCTCTTGCACTTTTATATAAACACGTGTACGTTCACCCATGTCCGAAATCTTTAATTCTTCGAATTCTTCAACTGCCATAATGTCATCTACTACATTTAGCATGTCCATACGTTCTTCTAAGAATTGATCTACGAGCTCTACAATTTGTCCACGTTTATTTGTTCCAACGATAATATCGATTTCTTCTACTTGCTCTTTGATCTGATCTGCTGCGATTTGCGCATAACATCCCATAGCTACAAGTACGCTCTCTGGATTTATTTTTTTAGTTTTACGAAGCATTTGACGACATTTACGGTCACTTAGGTGTGTTACTGTACATGTATTGACAACATATACATCTGCATATTCCCCAAACTCTACAATTTCATAGCCTGCCGCTTTAAAATTCTCTAATACTGCTTCGGTATCATATTGATTAACTTTACAGCCTAGTGTATAAAATGCTGCTTTTCTCAAAATAATCACCTCTTTTTATTGACATTCTTCTTTTCAAAATATATTATACAAGTAACTTCATAGGTTTAAGCCTATGTATACTAATCTAGGGGGTCTTCATTTATGAAATCAATCCAAATCTCACTTAATTCTATTGAAAAAGTAAAACAATTCGTTAACATTATAAATGTATATGATTGTGATTTCGACCTGTCATCTGGTCGTTATATTATAGACGCTAAATCAATTATGGGAATCTTTAGCCTAGATTTAGGCAAACCACTTCGTTTAGATATCTACGATGATGAAGTTGCCGATGACGTGGTTAAAGAACTCACACCTTTTGTTTATGAACCTTAAAAAAAAGTCCACTTAATCTGAGTGGACTTTTTTTGTTATCTTTTTACTAACGAATTTTAACCACTTCTACTTCATCAATTGCTTTTTGCATCATTTCTTCAATGATATCATCTAAAGCTCTTTCTGAGCGTTCGATTTGTTCAAGTTTTGGTTTTGTTTCTGGGTGTTTTGCAACGAAAATTGTACAACAGTCTTCAAATGGTTGAATTGAAGTTTCAAATGTATCAATACGTTTTGCAATTTGTACAATCTCTTCTTTATCAAAACCAATTAAAGGACGGAATACTGGCATTGTAGCAGCTTCGTTTGTACATACTAAACTGTGCATTGTTTGACTTGCTACTTGTCCAATACTTTCACCTGTAATAAGTGCCATACTACCGTTTTTCTTAGCAATTGCTTCTGAAATGTACATCATAATACGACGCATGATAATTGTTAATTGTTCATGTGGGCAAAGCTCATAAATTTTAAGTTGAATATCTGTAAAGTTAACAATGTGTAAGTTCATACTTCCTGTGTACATTGCCACTTTTTCAGCAAGATCAACTACTTTTTGTTTTGCACGATCACTTGTGTATGGTGGTGCATGGAAGTAAACAGCATCTACTTCTACCCCACGTTTTGCAATCATCCAACCAGCTACTGGGCTATCGATTCCACCAGAAAGTAAGAGTGTTGCTTTACCATTTGTACCGTAAGGCATTCCTCCAGCACCTTTATGTGTTTTCGCATAGACATAAGCATGGTTACGAAGCTCTACCATTAACACCACATCTGGGTTATGGACATCTACTTTTACTTTATCGCCAAGTGTTTCTAAAAGATATGCACCAAGTTCACAGCTTACTTCCATAGAAGTCATTGGGAAACGTTTATCTGCACGTTTCGTTTCTACTTTGAAAGTAATATTTTTGTCTGCACATTCTTCTGTCATTTGTGCAAGGGCTAAACGCTTAACTGCATCAAATGATACTTCTTCTTCTTTAAGACCATAAGCAATCCCTACGATCCCGAAGATACGGCTTAAGCGGTCAAGTACAGCATTTACATCAATGCTATCTTCTTCTACTGGCTCTACCATGATGCGACCTTGTTCTTTTGTTACAAGGAACTCACCTAAACTTTTTAAATTCTTTTTGATATTACTTAATAATCTATTCTCGAATAAGTGTCTATTTTTACCTTTAATAGCTAACTCACCGTATTTGATTAAAAATACATTTTTCACTTTTTCTTTCCTCCTACTGTATATCTTCTTAATAATGGAATTTGCTCTTCTAAAACTTCAATCACACGGTCAATATCTTCAAGTTTTGTATCATGTGCAAATGAGAAACGAATAGCGCTATCTAAAGCAGCACCTTTGATTCCTAATGCCGCAAGGACATCACCATGACCTTTTTTATGACTTGAACATGCTGAACCTGATGAAACATAAATTCCGTATTGTTCTAAAGTGTGTAATAAAACTTCTGCTCTTACATCTTCAAAACCAATATTTAAAATATATGATACAGCTTCTTCGATACTTGGGCCATTAATCCATGTATTTGGAATATTTTCAAGTATGCCTTCTGCTAAACGTTTTTTGCACGCCATCATAGATTCATAAATTTCTTTTTGATGTGCTGTAACATACTTACAAGCAGCAAGTGTTCCTGCAATACCTGGTGTATTTTCTGTTCCAGAGCGCACATTTTTTTGTTGTCCGCCACCTAATAATAAACTTTGCATACGTACAGCTTTATTTTTATATAAAAGACCTACACCACGTGGTCCATAGAACTTATGGGCACTAATTGATAAGAAATCAATTTTACTACGTTTGACTTGAATTGGTAATTTACCAAAAGATTGTACCGCATCCACATGGAATAATGTGTCTTTATTTTGTAATTTAACGAGTTTCCCAATTTCCTCAATAGGTTGAATTGTTCCTACTTCATTATTAACATGCATCACACTTACTAAGATTGTTTGATCATCTATAAGGCTTTTTAATTCTTCTAAATTAATATATCCTTTGTCATCTACACCAACATGACAAACTTCGAAGCCTTGGCTTTCAAGATATTTAAACACTTCCCCTACTGAAGGATGTTCAATAGGTGTTGTGATAATCTTATTACCTCTACGTTTGTAAGCCATTGCTGCACCTACAATGGCTGTATTATTACTTTCAGTTCCTCCAGATGTGTAAATAATCTCTTCTGGTAATGCGCCTATTTGCATAGCAAAGAATTTACTTGCTTCTTTAATAATAGTTTCTGCTTCCATGCCTTTTTTATGCAAAGAAGAAGGATTCCCATAGTTATGCATCATTGTATCTTTAACTGCTTCTACCACACATTCAAGTGGTCGAGTTGTTGCAGCATTATCTAAGTATATTTCTGTTTCCATATGCCACTCTCCGTCCTATTATTCTTTTCTATATTATTTACTCATAAAAAATGAGAGGAATACTCCCCTCATTTTTATCTATTCATGACATTATAAATAGTAATACACGCGTTTTTTCAAAGGGCTTTACAATATAGTCTTTTGCACCTTTTTTGATACATTCAACTATTTTAGAATGTTGACCCATTGCTGAGCACATGATGATTTTTGAATTGGGGCTTACTTCTAATATTTTTTCAATAGCCTGGATGCCGTCCATCTCTGGCATAGTGATATCTAGCGTTACAATATCCGGCTGTAAAAGCTCTGCCATCTCTATTGCTTGAAGCCCATTCCCGGCTTCACCAACTA
>USPX01000215.1 GCA_900556665.1 uncultured Eubacteriales bacterium | reverse complement strand
TATAATGCTTTCCAGCCTTTTTCTTTAATATTTTTACCTTTTGCAATAAAACTTTCTCCTGCCACTTCTACAGTCACATTCATTTGTGTATATTCAGCTGGGCGCATTAAAACACTTAAGAAGCGTTTGACAACAAGGTCATAAATTTTACGTTCCTCATTGCCAAGGCGTGTCAGCTGTGCACTTTCTTCTGTTGGGATAATGGCATGGTGATCTGAAACCTTACTATTATCTACGAAGTTTTTACTTACCTTAAATCCTTTGTTAATCACTTCACTGGCAAAGGTGCGATATGGCCCAATAGCTACTGCTTTTAAACGTTCTTTTAAAGTTGGTACAATATCTTCTGAAATATATCTTGAATCCGTTCTTGGATAAGTTAACACTTTATAATTTTCATATAAGCGCTGCATAATAGATAAAGTTTGCTTTGGACTAAATCCAAATAGCTTATTGGCGTCTCTTTGCAATTCTGTTAAATCATAAAGCCCCGGTGCATATTGCTTTTTATCACTTTGTGAAAGTTCTGAAACAACTGCTTCACCTTTTTCTATATTTTGAATTAACAAATCTACTTTAGCCTCATCCTTTAACACTTTTTGATTTTTTGTTTTATAACTAAGTGTAAAGACTTTACCTTCTTCATTCATAGCTTTGGCACTAATTGTAAAGTAAGGTTGTGGCACAAAGCTTTTAATCGCTTCTTCACGGCCTACAATCATAGCAAGTGTAGCGGATTGTACACGTCCTGCATCTGTTGCAATAATAATGTCTGTGATATCCTTCCTTTGAAGTTGTGTTTTTACTACTTGATATTGTTTACCTGTTCCTTTTAAAACTGTTAACTTCATTTTAGGTGGTAACATTGGTAATGTTTCCATAGACCAAGTTTTATATTGCTCACCATAAGCTTCTGGATCTGCAAGGCCTACTAAATGTCCCATTGCCCAAGTAACAACATACTTATCCCCTTCTATAAAGCTTCCATTTTGTTTATGACATTTTAAAACGCGGGCAATATCTTTCCCTACACTAGGTTTCTCTGCTAGTACTAATGTTTTTCCCATGTATGTTTCTCTTATAAGACCTAGAACCTAACTGATTAATAGCATCTAGGATAATTTATACTGCCTATTATAACATTGTTTCAATATTTCATTACTGCTCACTTACGCAAAGAAATCCTAGGTATAACTACCTAGGATTTCTGATTTGCTCTTAATATTCTATTTTAAAGAAACATTTGTAAAGTTAAGTTCACCACTACCTTCAAGCTGGCAACCAAATGTATAACTTGCACCTTTTGCAAGTCCTGCTTGCCATGTAGGTCCTGTAACAGTATAGGTGTTTCCTGACTGACTTACAATTGTTGCATTCCAAACAGAGCTAATTGGACGAGATGTTGTGAATGTTACTGTCCAGTTATTTAAATCACTGTTTGTTGTATTGGTAACTGTAATATCTGCTACTGCGCCACTACCCCAATCTGAAGTAATTTTACCTGTTATGATATTACCGCTTAGTTGAGGTGTATCAGGTTTTGTTTCTGGCTCTGTTGGTTTTGTAGTACCATCACAAGGTTCGAATGCCCATGTTTGGTTAGCTGCACCATAGTAACCATATTGAATAACATTTGAGCCATCTGTTGTCCCTTTATTTTCAACATCTAACCCTCTAACATCTGTTGAACATCTTGTGACAATACCATAAACTTCTGATTGTGCAGTAGGTACAATCTTGAATTCTTGTGCTGGCATACCATTTGCTGTATAAGTTTGAATGTTTGTCTTATCTTCATCTTTACCATAAACAACATCAAGTGTATAGCCTTGACCATTCTTTAATGTTACATAGCCCTCTTTGGTATTTGTTAAATACCATTTTTGACCTGCAACACCTGTACCTGTTCCGATTTCTACATTAACCCCATTGCCACCTTTATTACCTGTTACTTGAAGATATTTTTGTGAACCTACACCTTTAATATAATACCAACCCTCTTTTAAAGTGACATATTTATCATTTACTACTGGTTTGTCTTCTGTTGGAGGTGTTGTTGTTCCTGCCATGCCACTTGTGAAACCTGCTTCTTCTAACATTTGAAGGTTGTTCCATAAACTTGGACTCCAAACGCTCCAATCATGGCCTCTACCTGGTAAAATCCAGTATGTATGATTGATTTGTCTAGATTGACAGAAGTTATGTACGTTGTCACCAAATTGTTTTAATGAGTCTGTGCTACCACAAGAAATGAATAAAAGCTTTAAATCACTTTTTGCTTTTGCACCATTGTCTGGGAATAATACATTTGTACTTTTTGTATTAGGTGCTGCTGAATAACCACCTATGTAAGCAAATGTATCAAGGTTTGTAAAACCAATATTATAAGTTTGTCCACCACCCATTGAAAGCCCTGAAAGTGCTCTATGTTCACGGTCTGTGTATACTGAGTAATTCTTTTCTACATAAGGAATTAAAGAACCAATTAAATCTTTTGTGAAGTTTTCCCAACCATCATTTATGCCTGCTCCTGTGGCATTACCATTTGGGAATACAATGATACATGGTTTCACTTTACCTTCTGCAATTAAGTTGTCTGCAATAGCAGCTGGTTTCCCATTATTTGGCCATTCACTTTCATTTCCACCAATACCATGTAATAAGTAAAGCACACTATATTTTTGATTATTAGAATAGCCAGCTGGTAAATAAATTTTTGCTTTACGTGTACTTCTTGTTGCTGATGAATAATATGAAATTTCCTTAATGATACCATGTGGTACATTTTTCACACTATCATATCCTGCTGGTGGCACTACTGGTGTCATCGCAGCAAAAGCTTCTTGTGATAATGTGAAACACATAATGAGTGCAAATAAACATGTCCCAATTATACTAAATATTGATTTTCTAATACTCTTTACCATATTCTTTCCTCCCCAATTACTTATTTAATTTTGCCTTAATTACTTGATTTACTCCTATACGCCTTTGCATTTCCCCCCCTTTATCTACACATTTTAAACCTCACACCTAGGATAATGACTCATCCTAAGCTATATTTATATATTATATAAGCAATTTTCAATAAACTCTTGTACATTTTTAACATAAGTCCATATTATTTTAGACTTACATAAAGGAGGTACGTTGCCGTGAGTGTCGTAGATTTAAATACATCTGAATCTAAAGATCTTCAACGTTTAGAACAAATTATGACCTATATTAGTTTACATTATCATGAAAAAATCACTCTCTCTGATATTAGTCAAACGGTTTATATTACCCCTCAACACCTTTGTCGTTTCTTTAAAAATATGACGACTATGCGTTTGATGACTTATATCAATCACTACAGACTTCAGCAAGCACGTTATCTCTTAGTAAATACCAGACTCAACATTACGGATATTGCCCTTATGTGTGGATTTGATAATATAAGTTACTTTAATCGTGTCTTCAAAAATTATTTTCACTGCACCCCTAGTAGCTTACGTACACCTTCTATACCTTTCAATAAAAAAGCTGAAATAAGATGATTTGTCTCATCCTATTTCAGCTTTTTGCACTAAATGTTATTAATCTAAATAACTCTTTATAATTTCTTCTGGTGTTTTAGTATTTCTTATGTATTCTCTTTGATAAATCTTCTTCCTATTTTTCCTACTCTTTTTATCTGCTCTAATAAGGTATTCATCTAACTCATTATAGTATTCAATGCACTTTTTAAGATAATCATATAAAATATCTCGTCCATCTTCTACAGATTCTATATCATAGTTTTCACACTTATTATCTTGTTCGTATTTTTCTAATGCTTCTTTTGCAATCTCATTCTTTCCAAGATCTAAAAGTGCTACAATATACTCACTATACTTATCATGATAACTTTGATAAATCTCTACATCTTTAACTGCTTCAATCTCTGAAAGCTTACTATTAATATTTCCAAGAATCTTTTCACAGTCTTTTAATTCCTGTAGTACTTTGTTTGCAAGTTCCTTATAATTTTCAAAATGCTTCTTTGCTAAATACTTATCTGTTTCTCTTACCTGACCTACAAGATTGATAATCTGATCACCTAGTTCATTTTGCATGATATTGAGTATTTCAAAATGTTGTACTTGAACTTTAGCAATGCCTTGCTGCTCGCTTTTTTGATTTTGCC
>USPX01000214.1 GCA_900556665.1 uncultured Eubacteriales bacterium | reverse complement strand
ACAGAAAATGTAGCATAAAGGAGCAGATAAGGTGAAAAAGAGAATACAAGCTTTATTAAGTAAAATGAAAGCATTAAATTTAGATGCTATGCTTATTGGAAGCAAAGCAAATCGTATGTATTTAAGTGGTTTTACAGGATCTAGTGCATTACTTTATATTTCAGAGAAACGTCAAGTTATTATTACAGACTTTCGTTATATGGAGCAAGTTGGCATACAATGTAAACATTTTGAAAGCTTAAATCAAGGTACCCTAGGACTAATTGGATCAGCGCTTAAATTAGCACAAGAAGAGGGTGCTAAACGTATTGGTTTTGAAAGTGAGCACACAGTATATAACACATACTTAGAACTTACTAGAAATCAAGCATTTGAATTTGTACCAACTCATAAACTTGTAGAAGAAGCAAGACAAATAAAAGATGCAGATGAACTTGCTAAATTAACAAAAGCAGAGCATATTGGTGATTTAGCATTTGAAGGCGTTATTTCATACATTGAAGCACACTGGAGAGAAGGAATTACAGAAACAGACATTGCTTTAGAAATTGAGCGTATTATGCGTAAAAATGGTGCTTCGGGTACATCATTTGATTCAATTGTAGCAGCTGGAGCCAAATCATCTCTGCCACATGCCGTGCCAGGTAATGAAACGCTTAAAGAAGGCGACTTCTTAGTGATGGACTTTGGATGTATTTATGAAGGGTATTGCTCAGATATGACACGTACAATTGTAATTGGTGAACCTACTGCTAAACATCTTGAAATTTACAATACAGTATTAAAAGCACAACTTGCAGCACTTGATGCGATTAAACCAGGTATTTCAGGTTCAGCTGTAGATAAAGTTGCAAGAGATATTATTACTGAAGCAGGGTATGGTGAGCTCTTTGGGCATGGACTTGGGCATTCAGTAGGGATAGACATTCATGAAAATCCAAGATTTTCGCCAGCAGAAAAAACAATTATTGAGCCAGGAATGGTGCTAACTGTAGAACCAGGAATTTATGTGCCAGGCTTTGGGGGCGTTAGAATTGAGGATTTGGTAATTGTGACAGAAAATGGTATTTTAAACGTGACAAATTCGCCAAAAGACCTTATAATTATTAAGTAAGCGTAAAAAAATCGTTGAAAATTATAACAATGTAGTTTACACTATATGTGAAAAGAATATTAGGAGGAAATGTAATGATTTCAGCAGGTGATTTTAGAAATGGTATTACTTTCGAAATGGAAGGTAATATTTATCAAATTATTGAATTCCAACATGTAAAACCAGGTAAAGGTGCGGCTTTCGTACGTTGTAAAATTAAAAATATCAAAACAGGTGGGGTAGTAGAAAAAACTTTCCGTCCAACTGAAAAAATGCCAAAAGCTCATATCGAACGTAAAGATATGCAATATTTATATTCAGATGGTGAATTATTCCACTTCATGGATGTTAATACTTACGATCAAATCGCAGTTAACGCTGACACAGTTGGCGATAGCTTAAAATTCGTTAGAGAAAACGAAATGGTTAAAATTGCTTCTCACCAAGGTAGCGTATTTGCAATTGAACCACCACTTTCAGTAGAACTTGAAATCACTGAAACAGAACCAGGTATCAAAGGTGATACAGCACAAGGTGCTACAAAACCAGCAATCGTTGAAACAGGTGCTAGAGTAATGGTTCCATTATTCATCAACCAAGGTGAAAAAATCCGTATCGATACACGTACAGGTGAATACACAGGTAGAGCATAATATAGAAAAGCAGCAGGTACTTACTTGCTGCTTTTTTTGTACTGAAATGTAAAAGTCTTACTTATAATACTTTTATATGAAGTAAACTAAGTGAAGCGCATATTACATTTAAGGAGTGTGAATATGGAGAGTAGGTATAGAAGTGATAAAGAACGTATAGAACTATGGATGAGTTTAAGCTTATTGTTATATATAACTATTGAGTGTATTAGTGCGACTTCTTTAAAGACATGTTTTAGTTATTTACTTACACATATGGATGTCTTTTTAATGAATTATTTAATTGTACTAGTAGTGACAGCACCATGTTTATTGTTTATTAAAATGTTATTTGTTTTTACAGTATTAAGTATTACATTGATTGCTTTAACATATGCAAATCGCGTAATGCTCGTAATTCGTGGTTTACCACTTAGATGGGCAGATTTCTTTATATTAAAGGATGGTTTAACCATTGCTAATAAATATGTGTCATTACCATTAGTCGGACTTATTTTATTATTGCTTGTAGGTGCAGTTATATTTTTAACAAAGACTTATAAAGTAAGACATGAGCTTTATCGTCCTAAAGTAATATTTGTTTTTGTTGTCATTATGACACTATTAAATACAGTGGCCATTACACAAGTGGGGAAGGCCGACGTTATTGCAGAGAATATTGATGAGTTATGGGCTGAGACAACGGAAGAAGTCCAAGTAAGTGCAGAGCACGGGACTTTGGAAGAGATTAAAGAGAAGGTTGAAAGATTGAAGGCAATGCAGCAAAAGGTAACACTTATAGGACGAATGACAGCTAATATACAAAAGGGTTCAGAAGATGTAACAAAGGAATATGAAGAAGAAGGATTTTTATATAGCTTCCTTGCTTCATATGAGAGTCAAATTGCTTATGAACCGGAAGAATATAGCTTAGAAAGCTTAAAAGCTATTGGGGCACAACTTGATAGACAAACATCTCATCAGACGATAGATGAAAAGACAGTAAAACCTAATATTATTTTCTTACAAGTGGAATCTTTTATTGATCCTTATAGTTTAAAGGGTGTAAGCTATGACAAAGATCCGGTGCCTTATATGCGACCTTATATGGTAGGCAAAACAGGTGGTACACTTAAAATGCCAGATATTAATACGGTAAGAACAGAGTTTGAGATATTAACGGGGATACGTATTTCAGATTTGTTTCCAGCAGAGGTACCTTATACAAGTAGTAAGTTAGATGGAAGAGCTTTAGAATCTGCCCCACAGCTTTTAAGAAGTATAGGGTATCATACAACAGCTATGCATAATAATAATAGTACTTTTTATAAGCGTAGTGAAAATTATAATAAGCTAGGTTTTGATAAGTTTATTCCATTAGAGGGGATGAAGGGAGTAACTTATGCTGAGGATTGGCCTAAGGATGAGATTTTCTTGCCATATATTGAAAAGACTTTTGAAGAAAGTACAGCACCTCATTTTATATTTGCAGTAACCGTAGGGACACATTCAAGCTACCACTATGATTATATTTCTAAACTTAAAGAAGTAAAGGTAAGTAGTCAAATGCAACTTGACGAGGATCAAAATCTTTCACCGGTGGTGAATGAGGCAGCTATTCATCAAGTACAAGATTATGTAGATCGTTTACATGAAACGGATAAAATGATTGGTAAGCTTATAAAGTTTGTAGAAAAGAATAAAGCGCCTACAATACTTGTGGTGTACGGTGATCATATTCCAACAATGGATGTTATTACAATGGATGCCTCTTATCCACGTTATGAAGTTCCTTACTTTGTTGTGAGCAATCAACATGTCCCAGAAGGCCTTGTTTCAAAAAATACGGTAAGACCTGCTTATACGTTATATCCTAGTTTATTTGAAGCCTATGGTTTACCAGAAGGTATTATAGGAAGTGCACAGAAGTGCTTTAAAGATCAGGTAGACTATAATGAAAAGCTAAATTTAATAGGTTATGATCTGGTATTAGGAAAAGGCTATTTAACAAATGAGAATACGTTATATAAACCTACGGAGCTGGTGGTACAGGGAGTAGATGACGTAAATGAAAAATAATATAAAAGCATTTTTATGGAGATCTCTTAATAGAGGTCGGCATAAAAATGCTTTTTTTGTTCTAGCTAGTCCTGAAAGTGCATATATTAAAATAACGCAAGGATACAAAGGAGGAAAAGGTATGGAGAGCAAACGATTTATTACAAAACTACCAAGCCCTTTGAAAGAAATGCTATATGCACTCACCCCTGAAGTGTTTAGTGCCTTACAAGAAATAAGGTTAAGAATAGGACAGCCTGTTATTTTACATATAGGCGGGGAGCAGTATGGATTAAATGAAAAGGGAAAAGTAAGTGTTAGCGAAAGTTATCATGTAAAGAGGGAAAATATAGAGCATATTTTGAAGAGTATTAGTGAGTTTTCGT
>USPX01000213.1 GCA_900556665.1 uncultured Eubacteriales bacterium | reverse complement strand
ATCTTTTCTTCTTCCAGTTAAAAGCTTATGTACATAAGCTTGATGCCCTACATCCCATATCATTTTATCTTGGGGTGAATCAAAAACATAATGTAAAGCTAAGGTTAATTCTACAACACCTAAATTAGATGCTAAATGTCCTCCTGTTTTTGATAAAGATTGTACTAAAAAACTTCTAGTTTCCTTGGCTAATTGCTGGAGTTCTTCTGCATTTAAATTTTTAATATCACTTGGACTTTGAATCGTTTTTAGTAAGTCTAGCATATTTTTTCCTCTCTCTTCTTAATATTCCTCAATCTATTTTATATTAACTCACTGAGCACTCTATTTTTACTAACACACAATGATGCTATTTGAATTTTCCTACTCTACAAAAAATGACAACCTTGGTAGATTGTCATTTTACTTTTTGTGCTTTTTAAATAACTTTTTAAAATGATAAATTATAAGCCCTACATAATAGACAATATACCGTGCTCTTTCAATTGCAATGCTTTTCCCTATAGCTTTTCCACCTACTGTAAGTGCTGCTACAAAACCACTCATCGCAATAGATAAAAGTACGGATTTTATTCCAAAACCTTCTTCTATCGCTAGTACAATAGCCGTTGCCGTGCTTCCTGAAATAATTCCAGCAATATCACCAATGACATCGTTCATAACATTGGCAACCATTGGTGCATTTCGTATAAGCATAATGCTTTCTTTTGCCCCTTTTACTTTAGCTGCTGCCATAGAATGAAAAATCACTTCATCTACTGAAACCACTGCATTCCCTATACCATCAAATATAATCCCTATTAAAATAATGCTACTGAGCATAAAAAAGGCAATCAGTAATGATACATCTGCTAATAAAACTTCAAAAATGTAACTAAAAAGCATGGCAATTGTAAATGTCATCCCCACCGTAATTCCTAAAGATTTAGGTGTCTGCTTTTTAACCTTCACTTTCTTAAACTTTATTTTTTTTGGCATACATGTACTCCTTTTGTGTCGGCTGATCACCCACTTCTCAAAATATAAGACAATAATTACTGTAAATTTTGTGGCATATAGTCTAGCAGGATTTCCCAAGCAAATACTTCTTTGTCGCCAAAGGAGCGGTTTCCCTTCACATTCACCTCAAAAAATATAAGCCATACCCTCGCGCCAGATCACCTTAATAACCACACTGCAATCCAATAACTATCTCCCAAAGAACGGTCTAGGAGTTTTCCTCGAAACAATCTAACATGCTCCTATCCTCTTTTGCGAACCAGGTTTCTATCAACAATCAGTTAAATCTTTTGGCCGAAAGACCTAGCTGTAAATTGATGTCCCCCCTTCTTCACTCAAGGCAGGCTACACTACCCACAGCTATCACCGCATGGTAGGTTTAATCCTAAGTCGTACCAGCACTCCCTTAAGAGTGTGCACAAGCATAGGTCTCCACGGTAAAAGGGTCAACGCCCATATGCCCTTATGGATCGCCCTCAAACCTTAACCCCCAGTATCAGCCCATAACGGGGCGTTACAAGCCAACACCAGGAACTTCATCGATATGCCCTCAAACGGATTTTTAGGCCCGTCTTCAAAACACCTCAAATTGACTAGAATACCGCATCTTATTTTTTGAAAAGCACGTCATCAGTCGCTTTTAAACATTATAACAATAAGCCTACGTTTTTTCAACGGTAGGCTTTATAAGAATGCACAAAGACCAATGGCAATTCCTAAAATACATCCAGCTGCCACTTGAAGTGGTGTATGTCCTAAAATCTCTTTAAGACGTTGCTGTGCATCTAAACTAGGGTCTTCCAATACTTTTATAATTTGATTAATCATTGCAGCTTGTTTACCAGCTTGTAAACGTACGTTAGCTGCATCATACATTACAATAAAACTTAAAACTGCTGCAATTGCAAAATAACTACTATCATAGCCATTAACTTCCCCCACACCAATTGCTAGTGCTGTTACAAATGAACTATGTGAACTTGGCATGCCACCTGATGCAATAAATTTTCCAAAATCTATTTTACCTTCTTGTATAAATGTAATGATAAATTTTAAAAGTTGTGCAATAAACCAACTGAGTATTGCTACCCCTAGAATCCTATTTGCAAATATCTCTGCAATTGTATCCATAACTCCACCCTCAATTTCTTCTTGTAATAAGCTTTAACGCAATTTCTTTTAATAGCTGCGTATCTCCTTCTACATGTTCTAATACTTTAATTGCTTTCTCTGTAAGTTCTTGTGCAATTTTATAGCATTCAGGGGCAGTATAAAAACTAAGGTAAGTTGTTTTGTGATTTTTACTGTCACTTTGAATTGGTTTTCCTAATTCTTCCATAGTTGATGTCTCATCCAGTACATCATCTATAATTTGAAATACCTTTCCAATATATCTACCATAGGCTTCTAATGCTGCAATTTCCATTGCAGTACCATGACCAAGAATTGCACCCATTTTAGTGGCAGCTGCTAAAAGTGCACCTGTTTTATTGAGATGAATTAGATCTAAAGCCTCGATACTAATTTTTTTATTTTCGCTGGCCATATCTAATATTTGTCCACCAACCATACCTTCCGCCCCACTTGCTGCGCTTAATACGTGAGCTGCACGTACTTTTGCCATGTCTTCAGATACAAGTGCATCCTCTAACATCAAATTAAAAGCTTCAGTAAGGAGTGCATCACCTGCTAAAATAGCAGTTGCCTCATCAAATTTTTTATGGTTTGTAAGTTTACCACGACGATAATCATCATTATCCATAGCTGGTAAATCATCATGAATAAGTGAATATGTGTGTATCATTTCAATCGCACATAAGAATTTACTAATGTCCTCTTTGCCACCTACACTTTCATAAGCCAGTTGCATAAGTACAGGCCTGATACGTTTCCCTCCAGCTTGTAAGCTATAATTCATAGCTTCATAAAGTCTTCTAAAATGACTTTCACCTGAAGATGGCAGTGCTGAGGCTAAATATGCATTCACTTGATCCTTATATGCTGCATAATCTTGTGCCAAGCTTATTCCCCCTGTTCTATTTTGTGATATTGTCCTTGTTCATATACATAGATTTCCTGCTCTGCCTTTGTTAGAATCTCATTACAAAAGGCTGCAAGATCCATGCCTTTCTTATATTCTTTAATACTTTCTTCTAAAGTAATCTCACCATTTTCAAGACGTCTTACACTTTCTTCGAGTGCCAAAATTGCCTCTTCAAAATTCTTTGCTGGTTTTCTAGCCATGATTTACTTCCTCCTTGTGTGTTACTGCCTCAGAAGATACATTTACTAAGAAACTACCATCTGCTACTGTAATTTTAAGCTTTTCTTCTTGGCTTACATCTTTAACAGACTTTATAATATGACCTTTTTCATCTTCCACAAGGGCATAGCCTCTTTTTAAAGTATTTAAAGGTGAGAGCTTTTCTAACTTTTGCACTGCAATTTCATAAGCTTTACTGCTTTCATGTACTTTTTTAGTAAACCCATAATTTAAAGCCTGCATCAGGTGGTCTACTTCTTGCATTTTATTTTTGTAAAACAAATCTTTTCGCTGATAAATAGGTCTACTTGTCAAATAATTTAACTGATTACGTGCATTTTTAAGACGCTCTGAAACTGTATATTGCATATTTTCTTGCATACGTTTAATACGTGCTTCTAATTCTGCTTGTGACGGAATAACTATTTCTGCTGCCGAAGGTGTTGCAGCTCTTTTATCACTTACAAAATCAGAGATGGTAAAGTCTATCTCATGGCCTACTGCAGATACTATAGGAATTTCTGATTCAAAAATTGCCCATGCTACTGCTTCTTCATTAAAAGCCCATAAGTCTTCTATAGACCCACCACCTCTACCTAATATGATTACATCTACCTTTTTTTCTTCATTCGCAATTTGAATAGCTTCTACAATCTCACCTACTGCATATTCTCCCTGTACATGTACAGGATAAATATAAAGTGGGATGCTTTTACAACGCCTATTAGCCACTTGTCTAATATCTTGAATTGCTGCACCTGTGCTGGATGTAATAACGCCTACGCGCTTTGGAAACTTTGGCAGTTGCCTTTTATATTTTTCATCAAATAAACCTTCATTTGCAAGTTTCAGCTTAAGGGCTTCAAATCTTTCGTATAAAACGCCCATGCCTTGTTTTTCAACATCTTGCACATATGCTTGAT
>USPX01000212.1 GCA_900556665.1 uncultured Eubacteriales bacterium | reverse complement strand
GCTTCGCGCAACTGTCACAGGACCTGGGGAAGATACACAAGTATTTCATGCATTAAATGATATTAATGTTACACGTGGTAGTTTTGCACGTATTGTAGATTTTCAAATCAGTGTAAATCAAGACTTATGTGATGTATATCCAGCAGATGGGATTATTATTTCAACGCCTACAGGTTCTACAGCGTATAACTTATCAGCGGGTGGACCTATTGTGTTACCAGGGGCAAATACTTATGTGATTACACCAATTTGTCCACATACACTTTATTCTAAATCTGTAGTTGTTTCAAAAGAAGATATTGTAGAAATAAGAACATTAGAAGATCAAGATAAAACAATGGCACTAAGTATTGATGGGAAGCTTAAGATGTATTTAACACCACAACATGTGATTAAAATAGAAAAATCACCTTATGTGACAAAATTAATTAAATGTTCAGATCGAAAGTTTTTTGATATATTACGGGATAAGATGGTAGAAAGAAGGCGATGACGTTATGGGAATGAAAGAACAAAGACAGTCTACAATATTAGGGCTTATTCAAAAGCAAGATATTGAGACGCAAGAAGACTTAGCACAAGCACTAGAGAATGAGGGCTTTAGTGTAACACAAGCTACTGTCTCAAGAGACATTCGTGAGCTTAAACTTACAAAGGTTGCAAGTCGTAGTGGCGGACAAAAATATGTTGCCCTTGCAAATTTTGAACAACAAGTTTCAGAAAAAGTGATTCGTGTGTTTAAAGATGCCTTTGTAAGCATGGACTTTGCAGGGAATATTGTAGTGATTCGAACTTTATCAGGTATGGGAAATGCAGTAGCTTCAGCTATTGATGCATTTAACTTTTCTGAAATTGTTGGGACACTAGCAGGAGATGATACAATCTTCTGTGCAGTGAAACATTTAGATCATATTGAAGAAGTAATGAATCAATTCAAAGACATTTTAAATTCTTAAGTTTAAGGAGGCAATCTAACGGTGTTAACCTATTTAAAAGCTAATAATATTGCACTTATTGAAGAAGTACAGCTCAGTCTTAATCCGAAGCTAAATA
Organism: uncultured Eubacteriales bacterium; assembly: GCA_900556665.1. Next base: position 3,165 of record USPX01000212.1, on the reverse strand, counting down.
TTTTTAGTGGTGAAACAGGTGCAGGGAAATCTATGCTTATTGATTCTATTCAATTTGCCATAGGAAATCGCACCTCCAAGCAGATTATTAGAAAAGGACAGGATTATGCCTTTGTTATTTTAGGATTTAAAGATAAAGTTGGCATGGCGCTTAAGTACTTAGAGGCACAAGGAATTTCTTATGAAAATGAAGAAATTATTATTGAAAGAGGAATCTATCAATCTGGACGTACTTACTATAAAATAAATGGAACGTCTGCAACACGTCAGGTCGTTAAAGAACTCTCTACCTTACTTATCGATGTTCATGGGCAACATGAGCCACAATCATTGCTAGATATTGCAACACATATTCGTCTTTTAGACAGCTTTGGAGAGAAAGACTTTATAAAAACAAAAGAGACATATAGTAAGACTTATGAACGTTGGCAAGAAGTGAAAAACGCCCTTGATAAAATAGGGGATAATGACCGTAAACGTTTACAAATGCGCGATATGTTAAGTTTTCAGATTGAAGAAATTAAAGCAGCTAATTTAAAATGCCATGAGGAAGAAGATTTAAAAGAGCAATATGAAGTCCTTTCTCATGCAGAAAAGATAATGGTGCAATGCCAAAAATCATATAATTTATTAGATGGTGAAAGAGAAGCAAGTGCAACTTTATTACTAGGACAAGCAATTCATGCCTTACAGGATATTAGTAATATTACAGCTGAGATTAAAAGCTTATATGATCAATTTCTTTCAATACAAGCTGAACTTCAAGATGCAACTTATCAAATCAGACGTTATACAGATGAGGTAGAGTATTCACCAGAATTGCTTCTAGAAATTCAACAACGTTTAGATGTAATTTATCGTTTAAAACAAAAATATGGTAACTCAATTGAAGAAATTCTAGCGTATAAAACAGAATGTGAAAAAGAATTAGAAGAGTTATTAGATGGTGAACAAAATAAAGAACGTCTTTTAGAAGAACGGGATGCATTAGAAGGCAAACTAAGAGAACTTGCAGCCATTCTTTCAAAAGGACGTAAAGAAATTGCTGAAAAAATAGAAGTAGCAATTGATGGTCATTTACACGATCTTCAAATGCCTTATGCAAAATTTGAAGTGGCAATTAATGAATTAGATACCTTTAATATGCATGGACAAAATGATGTAGAATTTTTAATTCGTACTAACTTAGGGGATGACTTACATCCACTTTCTAAGATTGCATCTGGTGGGGAAATTTCAAGGGTAATGTTAGCTATTAAAACAGTGCTTGTTATGGGTGATACAATTAGTACAGTTATCTTTGATGAGATTGACACGGGGATTAGTGGTATTGCAGCACAAAAGGTTGCAGAAAAACTTGCAATGATTGCAAAAGACCGTCAAGTATTATGTATTACGCATTTACCACAAATTGCTGCTATGGGAGATACACATTATCTAATTGAAAAACGTGTAGATCATGAGCGTACCACAACTCATTTAGAGGAGCTGACAGAAAGCAAAATACATGAAGAGCTTTGTAGGCTTATGGGTGGTATTGTGACGCAAAGTACGCTTCAAAGTGCTTCGGAAATTAAAGCATTAGCAAATCATTATAAACAAAATATTTAAAAATAAAAGGTCTTCCATTGTGGGAGGCCTTTTATTTATGGTAAAAATACGCTTTTGTCTTTCCATTTTGGTAAGTCTATATAAGTAGACTTTAGAGGATTAATACTATAGGGGGATTTGTTAAAAGATATTTTGACTAAATTGTATAAATAACTTGTAAAAAGGTTAAGTTAAAAGTATGACAGTACAAAAAAGTAGGATGTGAATACATGAAAACAAAAGGTAAAAAGCTATTTTTTGTAAGCATCATTATGATTGTAGTTATACTTATGATTAGCGGTCCTTTTTTTATCTCATATTTTTATCTACCTACACAAGTTAGAATTTTTGCAGGAGAAGAACATCTATTTAACTTTGAAATGCCTTTTGAAGCTAGCTTTAAAAGTGATGTAACGAAATTACAACTTGAAGATGCCAATCATAAACCTATTAAGGATGAGAAGGTTAATTTAAGTAAGCCATTTTATATGACAATGAATGATGAAGGAAATTTAGATGTTAAACTATCTTTAGGATTTATCCCATTAAAGACAGTAGCCGTTGAAGCAGTACCTTATGAAGAATTAATTCCATGCGGAGCGATTGTAGGGATTCGTGTAAATACAGATGGTATTTTAGTTTTAGGTGTAGGCAATTTTGAGGTGGAGGGGAAGAATATTTCACCGGCTAAAGGAATTATAGAGCCAGGAGATGTTATTTTAAGTTGTAATGACGAAACTTTAAATGAAAAGGAAGATTTAAAGAGAGCTATAGAGAAATCTGAAGGAAAGGTGATAAGTTTAAAACTAAAAAGAAATAATGAAATAAGGCAGGCAAGTTTAGTACCTGTATATTCTCCATTAGACGATAATTATAAAGTGGGTTTATGGATTAGAGATAGCATACAAGGAATAGGGACTATTACGTATGTCACACCTGAAACTAAAAATTTTGGAGCTCTAGGTCATGGCATTACAGATTCAGAAACTAAAAAGTTAATGCCTATTAGAGAAGGTAATGTAGTTGGTGCGAATATTACCCAAATTAAAAAGGGGAGCAAAGGGCAACCTGGTGAAATTAGTGGGATTATTGACTATGAAAAAGAAGTATATGGTGAGGTGGTAGATAATACGCCACTAGGTATTTTTGGTACTTTAAATAAAAATTTCACAGATACATTGACATTTTCTCCGATGCCTATTGCGCTTCAAGACAAAGTACATGAAGGAAAAGCAAGTATTTTAGCTGATTTAACACAAGAAGGACCTACACTTTACGAGGTGGAAATTCAAAAAGTGAGTAAATATAGTAATGCACCATCTAAGGGAATGGTAATTAAAATTACAGATGAAAAATTATTGGCACTTACAAGTGGTATTGTGCAAGGAATGAGTGGAAGCCCTATTATTCAGGATGGTCAATTAGTTGGGGCTGTTACACATGTGTTTATTCAAGACCCTACCCGTGGATATGGAATTTTTATTGAAAATATGATTAATAATGATAAAAGATAGAAGGATATGTAAAATCAATACCGAAATTACAAATATTGGTATTGATTTTTTTTGAATTTACT
>USPX01000211.1 GCA_900556665.1 uncultured Eubacteriales bacterium | reverse complement strand
CTTGGCATTGTGCCAATAATTCTCTAACTTCTTCATACTGTCCCTTTTTTATGAACTTCTTTATTTGATTATGCACTTCTTGCATAGTTTTTAATAACTCTAATATATTCTCCTTATGATACTTCCTCATAAACTTCTCCCTTCTTATTTATATTTTAATATATTTTTATTTTCAAATCATTATTTATCTTATAATATTATTTACATTTTTATATTTTGAATCAATATGTTTATATTTTTCGATTTGTGCTTACATATATATATCGACTTTTTTTTCAGAATATATATTAAAAATTACAATTATTTTATAACAAAAAAATAACTTACTAATATTAGATGAAAAACATCTGTATAGTAAGTTATTTTTTTATAAGAAGCTTATATTTAAAAAGGTATAAGCCTACTTATTTTTATAGTATTTATTTATAAATTCTTCAATTGGTAAATAGAAGTCATCATATCTTTCTCTTATTTCTTCATCTGACCAATCCCACCATTTGATTTCATTTAATGCTTTGATTTGTTCTTCTGTATATCTGTACTTAATAATGCGAGCTGGTGCTCCCACAACAACTGCATAATCTGGTACATCCTTTGTTATAATGGCACCTGCACCAGCTATTACACCATTGCCTATATTCGCACCGTTAGTAATCACAACATTTCTTCCAAGCCATACGTCATGCCCAATCTTACTACGTTTTTCTGTTTCAAAAACATCTTTAGGTTGAACACCTTTGAAGAACCAACGATTATTTCTGAAATTATCATAACCGATTTTAACGCCACCCCATGTTTGACCTGCATAAATCATAGGATGTGTTGTAATACAATCCATTGGATGATTCGGTACAGCTTCTGTTCCTATAGCGAAGCCACAAAAGTTTCCTATGCTCTCTATAAAAGCATGATTTCTACATATTGGGCCATAACTATATCTCCCAATCTTCGTTTTCCATCCACCTATTTTCATAGATGAAAACTCTATTATTTGATCTTCTGAAATATATTGCATTACAGATTTTTTAAGTGTTTCATATATATTGGCATTTGTAGTTGTTAAGATTAACATATATTCACTACAATCTATTTCTTTGAGATAATCTAATGGCTTAATGTTAGGATTATATTTACTTAAATGGTTATCTAAGATGTATTCTACTTCCACACCATATGATTCACTTAAAGTATCTTTCACCCTTTTGCCTACATCTCCAAAAGGGAAAATAATAAACTTACGTTTTCCTGCATCTAACTGCTGTTCTATGCATTCCTTGATGTCTTCTCTTAATGTCATATCTTATTACCCTCGTCCTTAAATCTCTAGTTGCACGCTTTCATAGGTCTTGGAAAATCTTGATCAGCATCACCTTTAAAGATACATATATTTTCATGCTCAGTAGTAATAATAGAGAGCTCTACATTTGTTTGTTCATATGGTTCAAAATAGCATGGGATAATATTGGTGTCTTTAGCTTCTCTTCTCGCGAATCCTGCTTCTTTCATGATTTCTTCTGCTACACCATATTCATAGTCATAAGTATCCATTAATTTTTGAATGCTCATTGATAAATATCTTATTTCTTCAACATCACCTATATAATCTACCACTCTTAGGATCTTTACATTGTTTTGCTCAATTTCTCTTACAATCATAATAGAATTACATGTGTCCTCATTTGAACAAACACCATAGATTTGATACTTATACATAGGGTGATTAAAGTAGCGATTCTCAATAAACCATTCATCTTTATACGGCTTTTTATCCCTATATTTTGTAGCATCAAATGGAAGTATTTCTTTATGATTTACTACAGCTACTTGATAGTTTTCTTTATCTGCTAATCTATAATAATGTTTTAGCCAATCTACATGCCATCCTAAGTATTTTACAAGTGGTAATGCTTTTGCTTTCGTGCCACAACCTATACATACTCTTGTACCACTATACTTAGCCAAATAATCTAATAACTCTAATCCTAACATTGGCCTGTCACTACTTATAGTTTTCCAAACAGCAGTTCCTATATCAAACTGTTCTTCCTGGCTATATTGAATAAAGCCTAATAAACCTACAATCTCTTTGCTGCCTTCTTCTTGTGCCATGACAAAGTTTAATCTCTCTCCCTGTAAATGATGATATTTCATCATTTCTGGATAGACGCTATAAAGCGGATTGCCATCCCAATGCTTACTAATAAAATTATATACGTTATCAAAATCACTTTTTTCAGCTATTCTAATATTGATATTATTCATTTTAATTACCTACTTATTTTCTTAAGTGTATATGCTACTGTAACTGTTCTACCTTTTTTAATAGCCTTTTCTAATGGCATATTATTAGTCGTTACTGCTATATAGTCTGTCACTTCTAAATGCGCCTCATTAAATAACGCTTCTACTTCATCTAGATTTCTAAATAAATAAAGATGATCTGGCTGTGGTGCATTAATAGCTGTTGTAATGTAGATATACGCATGATTACTTGCTACACTATAGATTTTCTTTAAGAACTGTAATGGTTCTTCTACATGTTCTAATACTTCTCCCATAACAATGACATCAAATTTCTCATCATCACTGTATTCAAAGAAATCCTTATTAATCACCTGATAATTCTTTTTGCTATCTGGCATAGAATGGGCAATAAAAGCCTTAGTCATCTCTACACTCGTATCTGAAATATCTACACCTATGTACTCATCTAAATCTGTGAATTCTAAAGCATGTACAAAGTGTTCACCATGTCCCGGTCCGATTTCAAGATATCTTCCTCTTGAAGGAATATCCTTAAGCTTTTCTATGAAAAATCGCATCATGTCTCTATGTAAATTCCATACATATGTAGATACACCAAGCCCCAGCATATAGCTTGTCATATATACTCCATCTTCATATAAATATTTCATCTCCGATAAAGCTTTATGTCTATAGCATTTGTTTTGTAAAAAGTATTTTTGTTCTTCCATCAATACTTCTACCCATTTTAAATAAGCATCACCTATTTCTTCTACCGTATGTTTTTGTGTATAGAAACGTAATAATTTATCTAACTTATTCTTCTCATAATCATTGATTTCTTTCATTGACTCAAGCAGGTATTTTTCTTGAAACGGATTTTTTATAGCTACATAGTCTAAAAACTCTTTAATCATTTTAGTAACTCCTAAGCAAGCTTATTTTCAATAACGTTAACAATATTTCCCAATGTATTAAGTGTTACTACTTCTCCCATATCAATTTTAATTCCAAAGCTTTGCTCAAGTTGTAAAACAATATTAATATGTTCAATGCTATCCCACTCTTCTAAATCTGCACTTGATGTTTCTTCTGTTAAAATGATTTCTTCGTCATCAAATACCTCTCTAAAAATTTCTTGTACTTTTAACATAATCTCTTCTCTAGTCATTTATAACTACCTCCATTACCTTTTCATTATATTTATAGTCTTTAATATCTAATTCATAGATGCACTGAGTGTCATCTTCTGAGATTTTATAAAAGCCTAAGCTCATATAAAAATCTTTTAAAAGTTTATTTTTCTTCGTAGGTATATATATACCTCTTAACTTCCCAATATTTCTAGCTTTGCAATGCTCTACTAATTGTTCAAACATGACATATTCTAATCCTCGTTTAAATACTCTACAACTCATTACCCATAAATCTATAGCCGCCACATCTTCATCTTGTGCCATCATAATGATACTAACCAAACCATTATCACCAAATTTATCTGATAGACTACCTGTGAGTATGAGTTTTTGAGGGTCATCCATATACGCTCTAACTTCATTTTCTGTATAGCGATAACCTGTAAAATTAAACTGATTTGTCTTATTAATAAGTTGTACAGTTCTTCCTAAGTTATTTGCATTCACCTTCTCTATGAGACATTTCATCTCTAAAGATTTTAAATAACTGGTGTAATCACTAAACTTATTGATTTGTTCTTGGCGTTTTATATTTTGCTTATAATATAAACTTCTATTTAAATCATCACGATTAAGATGGGGCATTTCAAAATACCCATTTCGATCTATAATCGTTATGTATTCTTCTACCTTTTCTATATCTGGCACTTCAATGCCTTCTATGCCAGCTTGTACAATTTCTCTTTCTACTGGATTGTCATCAATAAATACAACATGTTCTCCACTTATATTGATCTCACTAATGATTTCACCTACATTTTTAGCTTTATCTTCCCAATTAGCTTTAAAACA
>USPX01000210.1 GCA_900556665.1 uncultured Eubacteriales bacterium | reverse complement strand
GCAGTAATGCTGGAAATAATGCAACTATAAAAGAGGAAACAAACAATACAGTAATAGAAGAATCTAAGCAGTCTCAAACTTCTGTGGAAAATAGCAATGAAGTATCACAAGAACCTTATGTTTATGATGCAGGCTATACAGATTTAATTCATGGAGGTTTCGTACAAGCTGTGCAAGGTGTGATGGAGACCATGTATAGTAGAATTAATTACAGTAGTATGGGGATTGCCGTAGAAGATTTAACCATGATGGATGAAACGCAAATGCTAGAAGTAGAAGAAATGGCAACAAGTTTAAATCCTATTCGCGATGAAAAAATATTAAAGGTTGTAAAGGCAACACGTAATTTATTCGATAAGACCAATGCACTTTTGGAAGCAAAGACTTATGAGAAATTAAGTAGTTTAAATGATGAGGGTCAAGCGATATATGACCAGTATTATGAATGGTTAATAGAAGCTGCTGGAAATCACCATCATGATGAAGAGTAATTAGGCATTAAAAACATTTAAGATTAATTTAAGCTATAGTGTGTATATTAGAAAGAAATATATAAACTAAGGAAGAGGTAGGCTGTGATGAAAAAGGGAAAAATCATAAGCATCTTCGTAATTGTAATAATAGGAATAAGTATTTTATATTATGGATGTACAGCATTTTCTGTAAATGAAACGGTGCAAATGGATGGACATAGTGTAGAACAATTACTTAATCAGTATTATGACTTAAATAGTGAAGCATTAAAAAATGTAGAAACAACTTTGAATCAGTTAGATGGGCTTATTGAAGAAAGTTTTAATGAAGCAATTTCTAAAAGATCAATAAGCTTAAATACGGCTAAAAAACGTATAGCACATATGCAGCGTGTAAGCTTTTTAGCCTTAGAACTTATGAAGGCTTATGAGGAATCTGAAGGGGTAAATTTTACAAAGCAGCAGGCAGAAGACCTTATGATTGCAGCATATTTACATGATATTCGTAAATATGCTGATGGCAATCATGCCAAACAAGGTGCAAACTATGTTTTAGAAAATCTGCAAGGCTATATAAATATAAATGAGTTAAGATTAGAACGCATCAGTCAGCTTATTAAATATCATAGTAATTCATTAAGTGAAAAGCAAATGGCTAAATTAGGCGAGGATGCCATATTAGCACAGCTCTTACAGGATGCAGACACGGTAGATAAGATTATAAATCAGAATGAAGATAAAGATTTGGTCAAAACACTTAATTTACAAAGCTCAATTGATGTAGTGGCAGCTTATCAAGGTAAATAAAACATTATAAATCTTTAACGAGGACATATCTTCTAAGTCCGCCATATTTTAGCTTATCCTTGCGGACTTCATACCCTAAGCTTAAGAAGTTATTAACGCTAAAAGGATTATAAGGTGAAGCAGTGGCACAAAGCATAGTGATACCTGTTTGCTTTGCAATTTCTTCAATAAATTTGCACATGATATATTGAATTTTATTGCCTCTATAATCAGATTTTACAAGTACTGTATCCACTTGTCCTACAGTAAGAAGTTTTTCCTCAGGTAGATTTAAATCATAGCCATAATTAGAAGAATCAAGTCCAGGTTTAACATAAACCATTAAAGAGATCAGTTCATTTTCTGGGGTAAAGTAACCAAAGAGAACTTGATGGTTTTGAATATGATGTATAATTTCATCCCTGGTAGAAGCAAAATAAATTTGAGAGTCCTCAATTAAATCAATAATTTCTGTTTGTAAGGACATAATCTGATCTACATGCTCAAGGGTTAATGTTTTTAGAGTAAGAGGAACAATTGTACCATCTTTTTTCTTGGCATTTAACGTATGTTTCATTAGCTACCTCCATATTTATAAAGTATAAATGAATAGTTTATTATAGATAATATGAGTATTATAACGGATTGAGCGTATATAAAAAAGCTGCTAGACAATTAATTAATTGAACTAGCAGCTTTTTTGGATGGCTCTTTAGCTAAATTAGATTTTTTATCAATCATTAAATTAAGTGTAAATCCTAATAACACAAATAATCCACCGATGACTTGACCTATAGAAAATTGATTTGCCATAATGCTATCAATGATAATACCAGCAAAAAGTTGACCTACAAAAAGTAAGAGTGTCAAATAAAAAGTAGATATTTTAGGCGCTACAGCATTTTGAATAAATACAACAAATACACTGATTAATCCCCCAGTATAAATCCATACGTTTGTAGAAATTCCTGCAATAGGAAGTTCATTACGTCCTAAAAGCCCAAGTACAATGATTGAAAGTAAAAGTCCAACGACATAATTATAAAAAGTACTTGTTAAAGCACTTGTTTTTTCAGCTAATTTCGCATTGGCTACACGAGCTGTAACAAGTGTAAAACCTGATAATAGCGATACAATAATTGCAACTAACATAAAAACCTCCTATGATAAAATCATAACTATAATACCAATTAAAACAAATCCAAGCCCAATGAGTTTCTTCTTATTAAAACGTTCAGTAGGCATACCAAGTAGTCCAAAGTGGTCAATGACGATAGAAGTTATACTTTGTCCAAGTAAACTTAAAGCAAGTATTGCTGAAATGCTAAGACTACCAATGGCAATATTATTAAATACAGTTGTACCTACGCCTATGGCACCCCCTAAGAAGTAAAAAAGTGGTAGGCGCTGCTTAGGTAAAAAAGATTCACCTTTTATTTTTAAATATATTGTAATAAAAATCAGACCTACAAAATGAATAATTACAGTTGCCATATAAGTACCGTAAAAATCTGTAAGCCCTCCATTAATTGAAATCATACTAGCGACTAAAGAGCCACAAATAACTGCAAGCAAATAATACATAAACCCTCCTAAAAAATACTTGTAAAAATATAAAAGAAGGAGCTAAGTATGGTGGTTCTTAGTTCCTTCTTTATTTGGTGGTTGGTTTTATAAGAGTCAAGTCGAATATGGTTGGTGGTTAGACGACTTAACTAATAGAATATTTATGAATAACAGCAAAATTGCTGTATGTGACATTGTTAAAAAGCTCTAGTAATGACATAATATTACTAGAAGCTCGTCACCCGAGTAATAGAATAGTATAAAATGGGATTCAACAAATATGACATATGTCATGTTGTTGGAAAAAATATTAAAATTATTATAGAAAGTTAAACTAAGATGACACAGACAAATGAAAAAGAGATCATTATAGAAAAAGGAAAAGAAATAGAAGGCTTGCCACAATTCGCATTAGAGAATGCAAAATATATATGTTTTAAAAAAGGAGAATATCTTTGTAAAGAAGATGAAAAGATGAAATATCTCCTATTTTTAATTTCAGGTAAGGCCAAAGTAAGTATTACAGCTTCTAATGGGAGAAGTTTGCTTTTAAATTTCTTTCATAAGGGGCAAATTGTAGGAGATGTAGAAATGATGCTACATGAGAGTGTAAGTACAGCCAATGTAATTGCTATTACGCCAATGGAGTGTATAGGTTTATCAGTAGACTATTGTAAAAAAGTTTTAAGTACGAATATAGACTTTATGAATTTTATTGCCCAAAGGTTAGCGCAGAAGCTAGACCATAGTGCAAGGTCTAGTGCGATGAATATACTTTATAGCCTTGAAAATCGTTTATGTGCTTATATTGTATCAACTCATGAAAATGGAGAGTTTCAAGAAAATCTTACAGAGCTGGCAGAATTATTAGGGACAAGTTACCGTCATTTACTAAGAACTATGCAACAGTTATGTGAAGAAGGGATTATAGAACGTTGTTCTAGAACGAAGTATAGAATTATAGATTCAATAAGTTTGAAAGAAAGAGCCGAAGATTGTTTCTAGGAAAAATAAGTATGAATTTTGAGATAATTCACATTGAAAAGTTTGATGGGACATATTATATTAAAGATAAATTTTAAGGTTAAATGGGGGGAGTAAATTGAAAGAACAGGTAGTAGATAAAAATAGTTTAAAGACCAAGATTGTAAACCCAAGATTAGTATATAGCACTATGCTTATAATTTTTTTTGTTGGTAATATAGGAGCAGCCTTTAGACAGGATGGATTACTTTTTTTTAAAAGTCTAAGTACAGTACTTTATGGTGTAGCAATACTTATTTTATTAGTGCCTTTAATTAGAATACAAATTATAGATAGAAAGTATAGAAATATACAACCATTAATGAAGATAACAATTGCAGGCATTACAGCAGTAAAAAGATTTAGGAATGGTTTAAAGGCTGCTTTTG
>USPX01000209.1 GCA_900556665.1 uncultured Eubacteriales bacterium | reverse complement strand
CTTTATGAACTTTAAATTTGGAATACCTTTATATACTAGCTTTGTAGGCGTTGCCAGAGGAGGGTATTACGGTTTTTAACGGTCATGTTTTTAACTGCCATGTAGATGGCGTTTCGATTGCCTACTAAGATCACAACTTTTTTTGCACGGGTGATGCCTGTGTAAAGGAGGTTACGTTGGAGCATGACGTAGTGACTAAAGGTGAAGGGCATAATAACAATAGGATATTCGCTACCTTGTGCTTTGTGAATGGTGGTGGCATAGGCTAAGACCAGTTCATCAAGTTCAAGGACTTCATATTCTACTTCACGGTCATCAAAATTAACCTTTAATGTTTTGGCATCTAAATCAATGGCAGAAATAAAGCCTACATCTCCATTGAAAACTTCTTTATCATAGTTATTGCGAATTTGCATGACTTTATCATGTAAACGATATTCAGTAGCACCACGTTTTAAACATAAGGTGTTAGGGTTAAGGGCAGCTTGTAAAACCGTATTCAGGTTGGCAGCCCCTGTTTCTGAGCGTTGCATAGGGGTGAGAATTTGAATGTCTTTAATTGGATTTACATGATAGTAATTAGGTAAACGTTTCACACAAAGATTAATAATAGTATTGATAACGCCCTCATTTTCTTCTTGTTCCATAAAGAAGAAATTACTTGTTTTGCCACCTCTAAGGTCAGGATTTTCTCCTTTATTAATTTTATGAGCGTTGGTAATGATTTGGCTGCCCATAGCTTGTCTAAATATACGTTCTAGTTTAATAGTAGGTACTACATTAGAAGCAATAATATCTTGAAGCACATTACCGGCACCTACAGAAGGAAGCTGATCAATATCCCCTACAATGATTAAAATCATATGGTCAGGAACTGCTTTAAGTAGGTTATACATTAAAATAATATCAATCATAGAAGCTTCATCTATAATGAGGACATCTCCTTCAAGGGGTGAATCCTCATTTTTCTTATAACCTTCTGGTGGTTTACATTCTAAGAGACGGTGAATTGTCTTGGCTTCTAGGCCAGTGGCTTCACTCATTCTTTTAGCAGCACGACCAGTAGGAGCAGCTAAAAGCACCTCCATACCAGAAGCTTTAAATAAACTAATAATTCCATGGGTTGTAGTTGTCTTTCCTGTACCTGGTCCACCTGTTAAAACCATGACTTTAGAAATTTCAGCTTGCATAATCGCATGGCGCTGAATTTCATCATAAGTGATTCCATCATTTTTTTCTAATTGGGCAATGACTTCTTGGCTAGGCTTAACTTTTTTAAGGGGCTTACACATCATAATTTGTTTAAGACGCTTTGCCACACCTTGTTCACTATAATAAAAAGGTGGTAAATAAATCATATCCGGCAATTCTTTAATAAGTTCTTTTTCAGAAATAAGGTAATCAAGTGTCATAATAATTTTACTTTCTTCCACCTCTAATATTTCCACACACTTTGTAATAAGCTGCTCACTGCTAGCATAACAATGCCCCTCCTCAGAAAGCTGGCTTAAAGTATAAAATATCCCAGCACGACAACGTTTAAAAGAATCTTTTTCAATCCCTAATTTACTGGCTAATCCATCGGCTGTTTTAAAGCCAATACCATAAATATCATCAGCAAGTTGATAAGGGTTTTCACGGACAACTTCAATACTTTCATTGCCGTAATATTTATAAATACGGCTACCAAAAGAAGTAGATACCCCATAAGATTGTAAAAAGAGCATAATATTTTTGATTTCCTTTTGATCTTGCCAAGCCTTTTTAATCATTTCCACACGCTTTTTACCAATGCCAGGAACTTCTAATATGCGGTCTGGCTCTTCTTCTATAATATCTAATGTTTGTTCCTTAAATAAATTAACAATCTTTTTGGCATAGACAGGCCCAATGCCTTTAATAAGCCCACTACTTAAATACTTTTCAATCCCATAAATACTAGCTGGCAAAGTCTCTTCCCATTCTCTTACTTCAAACTGTCTCCCATACTTGGCATTATGGGTCCAAAAACCTTTCATATAAAGTACAGATCCCACATTCACAGTCGCCATACTACCCACAACTGTAACTAAATCCATATAACCCTTTGACTTAACCTTAATGACACTATATCCCGTATCCTCATTAGCATAAGTAATACGTTCTACCACACCACGTAAACTTTCCATTTTTCGACCTCTTTTTAAATAATATAAGGATAGTATAACACATATTAGAATGAGATATAGTTTATTTATGAGATGTATTTGGTTATAATAAAATCAAAATTTAAAAAGCTTTATCATAAAAGATAAGATGATATTTTAGCATAAAGACAGGAGAAGATAATGGAAGAAATACAAACAATAAATTCATTTAATATAGAAGAAGTACAAGCATTATTTGAAAAGGTTGTGGCATATAAAAAAGCAAAACCTTGGGAAAAGATGGCGGAAGCACAAATATTTGCAGTAGAAGACCCTGAAACCCATGAAGTTGGATACTGCTCAGTAACAGGAACATTAGGCCAACATTTAGGTTTAACTGTTTACCTAGGTGAAGCAGGAAGACAAGCAATTTATAACTTTTTTACAATGGCACCAAACACAATGAACTCGTTTATTGTAGCAAGTAAGCATATTCTTTCACAAGCAGCTTTAATGTGTAGTTTTGAGGATAAAGAATTTTTAAACGAAGGAGATATAGAGGTTCTAAAATTATTAAATCTCAGATTTCGTGGCAAAAATGCTTGGCCTATGTGTCAAGATTTTAGGCCAGGAAAGGAAACAAGACAAATTAAAGGTGGGTGGGAAAGCCGCTTTTTAACCTATGCTTTAACTCAAGCTATAGAAGTAGCTAAAGATATTAAAAGAGGTAAATTGGTCATTGAACCAATCACTACAGCAAAACAAATTTTATATATTTATACAGAAACAATAGATGGTGAAACACTTAATCGTAGAAGCTGGCGAGCCTTTGATTTTGAAAAGCAAATGAACTGTATAAGACCTTATATATTTAAGGATGAGATGCTTATTAAGCGCATTAAAGGTTTAAAAAAGAATAAGCAAGTCTTAGGATGTAAACAATTTATACTACCAATAGGTATTGAAGGAGAAAAAGGGGAAGTCTATCATCCTTCAACTATGGTCTTTTATAATTCTAAGTTAGACGATATAGAGAATATGTTTATTGTAGGTGATAAAGAAACAGATGGGAATTTTATTAAGAGAGGACCTTACTGTCTAGAGCAATATGCAAATCATATAATCAGCAAAGGTGAAAGACCAAAAGAAATTATTGTAGATGAAGAAGCTACGTATCAATTACTTGCTGACTTCTGTAAAAAAGTAGGCATTACCCTTAGAAAAGGTAAAGTAAGCAAAGCGATTGATGAAGCAGTAGAAGCAATGATAATGGAAGTTCACCAATTACATGGAAATAATGGCTTTGCTATGGATGACTTTGGCGAAGACGATTATGATATGGATGAGTGGGACCATATGTTACCAATGGGCTTTGCAAATCATGAGGCAGATGAAGCTGAAATAGTTGATGGATTAGTTACAATGTTTATCATAGATAGTATCAATAACTTTTTAAATGCCCCACCTAGAATGAAATGGTCAAATAAGAAAAAAGATGAATGCGGAGATGCTATAGCTATGGTTATAGAATTATTATGGCAAGCAGTAGGTGAAGGCCCAGGAATGTGGACACCAATGGGAATTAAAGAAGTTTTAACACAAGTCATTCCACTAGCTTATCAAGGAGATTTAAAAACACTAGAAGAGCTCCCAGAGCATCTAAGTAATTATATAAAATTCATACAACAATTAGGCTTACTAGGAAAAAATAAAGATCTCCTTAAAGCAATAGAAGACAACAAAGAAAGTATGCTCAATAACTTTAAAGCTAAAAACTTATTTAAAACCCAGCAAAATGGTAAAGTAATCCCATTTAAAAGGTAGCTCAAAATCTTCTCAAAATGGGGATGCAAATTGAATTAGTAGCAGAAGGAACTGGCTTATCCAGAGAAAAAGTAAAAGAAATACAAGAAAAAATGTATAAAGAAAACTAGAAACAACTCCAGTGGCGCAAAGGCAAAACTGGAGTTGTTTTTTGCTAATAAAAAAATATACACCGTAGAATAAAATCTGTCGATGTCCAGTAAGGGAAAAACTCTAGGACATCGACAGGAGCTAAAACAACGTATTTACAAGGTTTTCTTAAAATGATACAATTAATTATACAATAGTTT
>USPX01000208.1 GCA_900556665.1 uncultured Eubacteriales bacterium | reverse complement strand
TAACATCTCTACAGCTAAGATTCCTGCATTTTCTGCGCCATCAATTCCTACAGTTGCTACTGGAATGCCTGGTGGCATTTGAACAATAGATAAAAGTGAATCAAGACCATCAAGTGTACTTGATTTGATTGGAAGTCCAATAACTGGAAGTGTTGTATAAGCTGCAATAACCCCTCCAAGGTGAGCGGCTTTACCTGCTGCTGCTACAATGACACCCACGCCTCTATCCTCTGCTGTCTTAGCAAATTCTTCGGCTGCTGCTGGTGTTCTGTGGGCAGAAATCACACGGACTTCTACCTCTACACCGAACTTTTTAACCATATTAATGCCTTTTTCTACTACTGGAAGATCTGAGTCACTTCCCATAACAAATGCTATTTTCATAAAAGCCTCCATACTATCTATTTAAAGTAGTTTACACCTGATTCAAAGATCTTTTGATCTTTAAGACCTGGAATATTTTTGTGAACAAATTGACCAATACGTTCACTATGTCCCATTTTACCGATGATACGTCCATCAAGAGAAACAATACCTTCGATATTATGCATACTACCATTTACATTGACATTACCATCACTGCTTACAAATCCATTTTCATCAACATATTGGCTAAATACTTGACCATTAGCAATAAGTTCTTTTAATACATTTTCAGGTGCTACGAAACGTCCTTCCCCATGAGATAATGGAATTTCATAGATTTCACCAAGATTTACGCCGTTAAGCCATGGTGACTGTACACTTGTAATCTTTGTTTTCGCCATAAGTGAAATATGTTTACCGATTGTATTGTAAGTAAGTGTTGGGCAGTTTACATCCATATCCCTGATTTCACCATATGGTAATAAACCAAGTTTTACGAGTACTTGGAAACCGTTACAGATTCCGAGCATTAAACCATCTTGTGTATATAAGTGTTCATGAATTGCAGCTTTAAGTTTTTCACTTCTAAATACTGAAGCGATGAATTTACCACTACCATCTGGCTCATCCCCTGCTGAGAAACCACCTGGGAAGGCAATGATTTGTGCATTTTGAATACCTTTATATAATCTTTCAATCGAATCTTCGATTTCGCTATTTGTACGGTTTACAAAGAGTACTTCATTTACTTTTGCACCAGCTTTTTCAAACGCGCGTCTTGTATCAAGTTCACAGTTTGTACCAGGGAATACTGGAATCATTACTTCTGGCTGTGCAATTTTGTTTTTAGCCACATAGATTTTACGTTCACCACTGAATGTGGCATCTACTGCC
Organism: uncultured Eubacteriales bacterium; assembly: GCA_900556665.1. The sequence goes on along the minus strand of USPX01000208.1, from coordinate 2,990 downwards.
TGATCTTCGCAATCTACTTTTGGTACGAATACTTTTTCAACTACTGAAAGCATTGTGCTTGCTACTTCGTCTAAGCCTAATGTAATACCGTTTACAGTAAGTGTTTCTTCTGCTACTGTTTCACCTACTACAGTGTAAATATGACTTGGAAGTGCTGCTGCAGTATCTGCTGAAACTTCAAGGATTAAGTCCCCATAGTTTGCTTCAAATGGTGCCATATCGAAGTTTACATTTGCACCAATGTTATTACCGATTGCCATTTGGCTAAGTGCTGCGACGATGCCGCCTTTGCCAATTGCATAACTACTTCTTACTTTGCCTTCTTTTACAAGTGCATAAACATTTGCATAAGCTTCATGCATTGCTTCGAAGTCTGGCATGAATTTGTCATCTTTAGGAATGCTGATATAAACTAATTTATTACCAGCTTCTTTAAAGCTACCACTTACACATTCACTTGCATCACCTACGTTACATGTGAATGAAATAAGTGTTGGTGGTACGCTGATATTTTCGAATGTACCAGACATACTATCTTTACCACCGATTGCTGCAAGACCAAGTTGTTTTTGTGCTGTAAGGGCTCCGAGAAGTGCTGCTACTGGTTTACCCCAACTATTTGCATCTCCCATTCTCTCGAAGTATTCTTGGAATGAAAGATATGTTTTTGTATAATCCGCACCAAGTGCTACAAGTTTTGCAATACTTTCTACCACTGCATACATTGCCCCATGGAATGGAGATTTTTCTGAAAGGTATGGATCGAAACCATGTGTCATATAAGTTGCTGCTGTTGTTTCCCCTTCAAGTACAGGAATTTTAGCAACCATACCTACTTCTTTTGTTAATTGGTTTTTACCACCATATGGCATAAGTACTGAAGCGGCACCGATTGTACCATCGAATTGCATACCTAAACCTTTTTGAAGACCTACGTTTAAGTCTTTTAAGTTCGCTAAAATGCTTTCTTTTGTTAAGCTAATGTTGCAAGATTCTAATACTGGTGCTGCTACTTTAGCAGTTCTTTGTTGTGTTACACCTGCACTATCTAAGAAGCTTCTATCAATGTGTACAACCTCTTTACCGCGCCATGTCATAACTAATTCTTCTTCAGCTGTAACCTCTGCTACACATACGGCATTTAAGTTTTCTTTGTTTGCAAGTGCAATCATTTCTTCTAAATCTTCTTTTGCAATAGCGATGGCCATTCTTTCTTGTGATTCAGAGATTGCAAGCTCTGTGGCATCAAGTCCCATATATTTAACAGGCACTGTATCAAGGTTAATGCGAAGTCCTTTTGCGATTTCACCGATTGCTACGCAGACACCACCCGCACCGAAGTCATTACAACGTTTGATACGTTTAGAGAACTCAGGATTTCTAAATAATCTTTGAAGTTTTCTCTCTTCTACTGGGTTACCTTTTTGTACTTCACTACCACATGTTTGAAGTGACTCTTCTGTATGTTCTTTAGATGAACCTGTTGCACCACCGCAACCATCACGTCCTGTGGCACCACCTAAAAGTAAAATCACATCACCAGCTACTGGTTCTTCACGTTTTACGCTAGATTTCTTAACTGCACCAACTACAGCCCCTACTTCTAAACGTTTTGCTTTATAACCTTCGTGATAGTATTCTTTAACTTCACCAGTTGCAAGACCGATTTGGTTACCATATGAGCTATAACCGTTAGCTGCTGTTTTTGTGATAACACGTTGAGGAAGCTTACCTGGAATTGTATTTTCGATAGGCTCATTAGGATCCGCTGCTCCTGTTACACGCATTGCTTGATATACGTAACTTCTTCCTGAAAGTGGGTCACGGATTGCACCACCAAGACAAGTTGCTGCACCACCAAATGGTTCGATTTCTGTAGGGTGGTTATGTGTTTCATTTTTGAAGAGGATTAAGTAATCTTCTTTTTTACCATCTACATCAATTGATTCTTCAATTGTACACGCATTGATTTCTTCTGATTCAACAAGCTCCTTAAGTCCGCCTTGTTCTTTTAAATATTTCACAATGATTGTGGCCATATCCATAAGACATACTTTTTTATGTGTGCGTCCAAGTTCTTCACGCATGCTATAGTAGCTTTCTAAAGCTTCTTTGATTGGCTCAGCAAATTTGCCATCCTCTATCTCAATATCTGTAAGCTCTGTCATAAATGTTGTATGTCGACAGTGATCAGACCAATATGTATCTACCACTTTTAATTCTGTGTAGCTTGGATTTCTATTTTCACCTTTGAAGTAATTTTGGAAGTAAGCTAAGTCTTCAAGACTCATTGCAAGACCTTCTTTTTTTCTAAAAGCTTCAAGCGCTGCTTCATCCATATCGATGAATCCTTCAAGAACTTTTACATCCTCTGGTACTGGATAAGTCATATCTAAGCTATCCACTTTTTCAAGACTTACTTCTTCTGATTCTACTGGGTTAATAACGCTTTTTTTGATTTTTTCTTTTTCAGCTTCTGTAAATTCTCCTTGGAGCATATACACTTTAGCTGTTTTAACAATAGGATTAAGTGAGCTATCAATTGTGCGGATACATTGTACACATGAATCTGCTCTTTGATCATATTGTCCTCTTAAAAAGCTTACGGCAAAAGTAAAGCCTTCTGTCGTTTCTAAATCTTCCTCAAATAATATATCTGATTGTGGTTCAGAGAAAATTGTATTTAATGCTTTTTTATAAGCTGCTTCATTCACATATTCAATGTCGTAACGATTTAAAATTCTTAAATCGCTTACATTTGCAATATGTAAGAACTCTTTAAGCTCCTTCTTCATACGTTTAACTTCTACATCAAAACCTTTTCTCTTTTCTACATACACTCTGAAAACACTCATTGTGGTTCCCCTTTCATAAGTATTACCTGTTTTAGCTATTTTAAGATTAACACAATAGGTATATAACGTCAATAAAAAATCGAACATTTAATATTAACTATTTAATTATAGTTCGGTTATTTTAATAAATCCCAT
>USPX01000207.1 GCA_900556665.1 uncultured Eubacteriales bacterium | reverse complement strand
TTTGATTAACTTATTTGTAATTTGGTTTTTAACTCTAGTGCACGGTCTTTAATGCGAGGTGGAATGCCAGAGGCAACTATAAGTGTAGAAAGATATTTCTTTGCAATATCTAGTTTGTTTAATTTGTAAGCAATGGCTGAGATAACATATAGAACGGTATGCTCATCAAAACCTAAAATAGGTAGAGTTTCTTTTTCAAGTGTTTCAATAAAGCCATTAAGTGCTTTTTCAAGGAAGATTATTTCATTTTCAGAATCCTTTAAATCTCTATAAAGCCAAGCAATATGTAATGCAAGATAAGACTGCTCACCTATTTTGCTTTTTTTGGTCATAGCCATAAGGAGTGCTAATTTATATTTATAAATAGCTTCTTCAGTAGTAGGATGCTCAGCGTAACTCATATTTTGTCTTTGCAGCGCATGAATAGTATCTTTCAGCCATTCTTTTTGTTTGGAAAGTAATTTATCAAAGAGTTTGCTAAGTGAAGTATAGTGGCAATGAGGGCAAGTGATAACGTCATATAAAAGAGGGTTAACTAGTGCATAGTGAGTATATAAATCATCATCAATAGTGAGTAGTTGATTTTTCCCTATACGTATAGTTTTGGCTGTAAAATCTTTGTTACACATAGGGCAAACATAGGTTTTATCATAAAAAAGTTTTTTAGATAAATCTTCGGAAATACGATCAGACATAATAAACATCCTTTCTTAACAATCATAAATATGCATCGCTCAAATGAAATAAACAAGATGCTGTTATATGTATAATATTATATTATTTTTGGAAAATTAAAAATGAAAATTAACAATAATTCAGATAAAAAAGTAACCAAATAGGGTACTGGTTTCATATTATATATTGAGTAAGCAAAAAAATTAAAAATGGGCACACGTTAATGAAGTAGTATATGAAAAGAAGTAGATTTGCTGTACTTAAATAACCTTATCTAAAATAATGGGTCAAGGGTTAAAAAAGGTTTTACATTCAAAAGATAGTCCTACTCCTTATGAACCGGTAAAGGAGCAGAAGTCACGGGAAGGTAGTATATTTTAAGGAATATATTATTAAAGCCCTAGACCCATTTAATTATATAAATAGCTTTATGGCGACTATGATATATGCTATAAATAATAAAAATTATATGCGACATAAATTAATAATATGACGATGGCCCAAAGGGTCATCGTTTTATTTTTTTATGTATATATAAGTAATTCTATTAAGATACTTGACAAACAAAAAAGCGAATGATATGCTATAAATATAATTCCTACGAAATAACTAGGAATTGAAGGGGTGAAAAAAATGAAACTATCAACTAAAGGACGTTATGGCCTACAAGCAATGGTTGATTTAGGCGTATATTCGAAAGAAAAACATATTTCACTAAAAAGTATAGCAGAACGCTTATCAATGTCTGAAAACTACTTAGAACAACTTATGGCACTACTTAAAAAAAATAATCTCGTAACAAGTGTACGTGGTGCACAAGGGGGATATGCCTTGGCAAGACCCGCTGAAGAGATTACTATTGGTGATATCTTGAGAGCATTAGAAGGTTCACTTGCGCCAACAGATTGTACTTGTGATGGAAACATCGTACATTGTGCAATGGATGGTAGATGTGTTACTAAGTCAGTTTGGGAAAAGATTAAACAAAGTATAGATAAAGTAGTTGACAGTATTACACTTAGTCAGCTTATGGAAGATTACGAAAAAATTAATGAAAACACTTCACATATATATTGTATTTAACTAAAAAAGGAGATTAGAAAATGGAGCATATTTATTTAGATAATGCAGCGACAACACCTGTTAAACCAGAAGTACTAGATGCAATGATTCCTTATTTTACACAAAACTTTGGAAACCCATCTAGCGTATACAAAATCGCGCAAATCAATAAAAAAGCAGTTGATGAATCAAGAGAAACAATTGCTAAAGCATTAGGGGCACAAACAAACGAGATTTTCTTCACAAGCGGTGGAACAGAAGCAGATAACTGGGCAATTAAAGGTATCGCAGAAGCACACAAAGCTAAAGGAAATCACATTATCACAACTAAAATCGAACACCATGCAGTACTTCATACATGTGAATTCTTAGAAAAACATGGTTACGAAGTAACATACTTAGATGTAAATGAAGATGGTTTAATTGATCTTAATGAGTTAGAAAACGCTATTAAAGATACAACTATCTTAATTTCTGTAATGTATGCAAACAATGAGATCGGAACAATTCAACCAATTGCTGAAATCGGTGCAATTGCTAAAAAACATAATGTTTACTTCCACACAGATGCAGTTCAAGCAGTAGGACAAGTGAAAATTGATGTTAAAGAACAAAACATTGACCTTCTTTCTTTATCAGGTCACAAAATCAACGGACCAAAAGGAATCGGTATCCTTTATATCAGACGTGGACTTAAACTTGAAAACCTCATTCATGGTGGGGCACAAGAACGTGGAAGACGTGCTGGGACAGAAAATGTAGCTGGTATCGTAGGACTTGCAAAAGCTATGGAACTTGCTTACACAAACTTCGATGCAAAAATTGAGAAACTTACAAAACTTAGAGATAAACTAATTGACGGTTTACTTGCAAGCATCCCATATGCTAAATTAAATGGACACCGTACAATGAGACTTCCAAACAATGCAAACATTGGTGTAGAATTCGTAGAAGGTGAATCATTATTACTTTTACTTGATATGAATGGTATTGCAGCATCAAGTGGTTCAGCTTGTACATCAGGTTCACTTGATCCATCACATGTACTTTTAGCATTAGGTTTACCACATGAAAAAGCACATGGTTCTATTCGTTTCACATTTGGAGAAATGAACACAGAAGAACAAGTAGATTTCGTACTTGAAAAAATGCCACAAATCGTAGATCGTATGAGACAGATGTCTCCTTTATATGAAGACTTCTTAAAACAAAATCAAGATAAATAATAAAAAATAAGCTTAAAGACAACTATAGAGAATGACAAAATTATAAGAGGGGAAAATTATGTATAGTGAAAAAGTTATGGACCATTTCATGAATCCAAGAAACGTAGGAGAAATTGAAGACGCAAGCGGTGTTGGTACAGTAGGTAACGCTAAATGTGGCGACATCATGAAAGTATATTTAAAAATCGAAGATAACATCATTAAAGATGCTAAATTCAAAACATTTGGTTGTGGTGCTGCAGTAGCTACAAGCTCAATGGCTACAGAACTTGTAATCGGTAAAACAATTGAAGAAGCACTTAAAATCACAAACAAATCAGTAGCAGAAGCACTTGATGGACTTCCACCAGTAAAAATGCACTGTTCATTACTTGCTGAAGAATCACTTCATGCAGCACTTTGGGATTATGCTCAAAAAAATAACATTACTATTGAAGGTTTAGAACCACCAGTAGCTGATGTACATGATCATGATCACGGACACGATGAGGAAGAAGAGGCTTAATATATATGAATACAAATGCCAAAAAGAAAGTAGTAGTAGGTATGTCAGGAGGCGTTGATAGCTCTGTAACAGCCTATCTATTAAAAGAGCAAGGTTATGAAGTAATTGGAATGACTATGCAAATTTGGCAGGAGGATGCGCCAGAAGATCACGACGGGGGATGTTGTGGTCTTTCTGCCGTTGATGATGCCCGTCGCGTTTGTCAAAAATTAGATATTCCACACTACGTTATTAACTTTAGAAATGACTTTAAAAAACATGTAATTGACTATTTCTTAGATGAATATCAACATGCACGTACACCTAATCCATGTATCGCATGTAATCGTTATGTAAAATGGGAATCAATGCTTCAAAAAGCACTTCAAATTGGGGCAGATTACATTGCAACAGGACACTATGCAAGAGTTATTCAAGATGAGAAAACAGGACGTTTCACATTAAAACAATCTAAAACATTAGCTAAAGACCAAACTTATGCATTGTATAATCTTACACAACATCAGTTAGAACACACATTAATGCCATTAGGTGATTATACAAAAGATGAAGTACGTGCAATCGCTAAAGAAATCGGTCTTGCAGTAGCAACTAAACCAGATAGTCAAGAAATTTGTTTCGTACCAGATAATGATTATGCTAAATTTATCGAAGAACAAACTGGGAAAAAATCTAAACCAGGTAAATTTGTTGATAAAGAGGGTAAAGTTGTTGGAGAACATAAAGGAATCATTCATTATACGGTGGGACAGAGAAAAGGTCTGGGACTGTCTCTCGGACAT
>USPX01000206.1 GCA_900556665.1 uncultured Eubacteriales bacterium | reverse complement strand
TTAGCTGATATGGAACCATTCTTCCAAACAATTAAAGAAAATGAACCAAGCATTTATCCATTTGAATCACTTGCTGGTGAATCAGCATTCAGATTACTTGACTTCGATACAATCGGTGGTGCTAACTACCCAGGTGTAGTTTACAATGATACAAAAGACTTCAAAGTATTCAATGAATTAGAAGCACCAGAAACAAAAGAATTCTTCGATCTTGTACATAAATTCTATCAAGCAGGCTATATCAAAGAAGATGCTGATACAATTACAGACTACACACAAGATCAAAAAGCTGGTAAAATGTTCTGTGCAACACGTTCTTTAAAACCAGGAAAAGATGCTGAAGAAGGTCTTTCAATGGGTCAAGAATATATGCAAATCAACATTACAGCACCAGTTATGTCTAACCGTGAAACAACAGGTTCAATGCAAGCTATTTCATCTACATCTAAACACCCAGATGTAGCACTTCAAGTACTTGAACTCTTCAACACAGATGCATACTTTAATAACTTAATCAACTTCGGTATTGAAGGAGAACACTATGACAAAGTAGAAGGTTCTGATACAACTATCAAAGCTGGTGCAGCTCATGATAAATACAATTTAGCATTAGGTTGGGCATTTGGTAACCAATTCCTTAACTATGTAACAGAAACAGAAGATCCAGAAAAATGGGCTAAATTCGAAGCATTCAATGCTGAAGCAACACCAACACAAACACTTGGTTTCGTATTCAATCCAGATAATGTTCAAACAGAAATTGCACAATGTGTAAACGTTTGGAAACAATATATCCCAGGACTTGAAACAGGTAAACTTGATCCAAATGAAGTATTACCAAAAGCTATTGAAGAACTTAAAGCAGCTGGTTCAGATACAATTATTGCTGAAAAACAAGCACAACTTGATGCATGGGTTGCAGCTAATAAATAATTTATAAGTAGAGTTTTTACCAATAAATCAAAAGAAGCTGTCGTGAATGAATGATTTCACGGCAGCTTCTTTTTTATATTCTACATGTCCTAGCTTTTGCATATGATAAATAATAAGGGGTGAGTATGAATATGAAACCAAAAAAGAAAGTCACAGCAGAAGCTAAGAAATCTTTAAAAGAACAAATTAGCTTAGCATTAGAATTGCCACAAGAGGTGATTATGGATATGCCCACTATTACCCTTGTAGGGAATACAGAAATAAGCGTTGAAAATTTTGCAGGGCTCTTAGAATATGGTCAAAATAAAATTCGCTTGAATACTAAGGTAGGGCCTTTGTCTATAGAAGGCGAAAAGTTGGAAGCCAAACGTATGACAGCTCAGGTAATTACAATACGAGGAAATATTAAAGGGGTCTCATTTAATTAAGGAGGTGAGGACTTTGTTCTTAACATTATGGCATTATTTAAATGGATATGTTATAGTTGAAGTAAGTGGTTTTGCACTTGAACGCTTTATGAATTTAATGATGAATAGGGAACTTGATGTATGGGATGTAGGTACAGTGGGTGACAAAATACAGTTTAAAATATTGGCAAGTGAATTTAAAAGTTTGAAGCCTATTGTCAGAAAGGCGCATTGTAGAGTGAAAATCGTACATAAGTATGGACTTCCCTTTTTAATGCACCGTTATAAAAGACGAAAATTTATGCCCATAGGTTTAGGGATATTTCTTCTTATGATTTGGTGCTTATCATCCTTTGTATGGCTTGTAGATGTAGAAGGTGCAAATCGCTTAAATAGTATGGATATTGTAAATTCATTAGAAGAACAAGGCTATGGTGTAGGAAAATGGAAAGGGAGTCTTAATTTAAGGGAGGCAGAAAGTTATTTGGTAAAAGCTTATCCAGACATTGTTTGGACTGCCTTGCATTTCGAAGGTACAAGACTTGTCGTAGAGATTGCAGAGACTGTCCCACCACCAGATATGATGTTTGACACAGGGGCTGTAACGGACATTGTGGCAAAGCGTGATGCACTTGTTACTTCTATTGCAGTTTATAAAGGGATGCCAAAGGTGAAAAAAGGGGATATTGTAAAGAAGGGGGATGTTTTAGTGGCAGGACAAATGCCACTAGGAGCTGAATCTGAAGCGCTTTATGCCACAGATTCAAAAGCTAAGGTCACCGGAAAAACAGTATACAGTGCCCAAGGTGAAGTGAGTTTAACACAAATAAAAAAACATTATACAAATGAAGTAAGTCGTAAATATTGCTTAAAACTTTTTAACCGTTCCTTTAAACTTTGGGATCAAAAAATAAAAATGCAAGATTATGATACCCAAGTAAGGCTTCATCAATTACATATTACAAAGCTTTTTCCATTACCATTTGCTTATGAGGTGGATTATCGCATAGGTTATACAAAGGAAACAAAAACCCTTACAGTGGAAGAAGCAAAAGATATGCTCTTAAGTCAGCTCTGGAAAGAAGTCGAAGGCAGCTTATCAGAAAATGCAAATGTTTTAAAACGTGAAGTTTTATTTAAAGAAACAGCAGATGGTGTTACAGGTACACTTCATGTCATAGCTGAAGAAGAAATAGGTTATAAGGTAGAGGCAAGTCCTCTGGCTCAGCCAGAAGTATCTAGCGAAGGAGAAAATGCCCAATGAGTAAAATTGAAAAAGAATTAGAAGTGCAAAATTGTGATATGGCAGCAGTATTTGGTCAATTTGATGCCCATCTCTTATTAATTGAAAAACAATTAAAGGTAAGTGTAGTACTTCGTCATGATAAGCTCAAAATAAGTGGAAATGAGAACCAGGTTAAACTTGCGATACGTGTTTTTGAAAAACTTATGAGTTTAGCTAAGAGAAATGAAGAAATTGACACACAAAAGGTGGAATACTTAATGGGAACACTTAAGGATAATAATGAAGAAAAGAAACTTGGAAATATGGAAAAAGAAGTTGTAACACTTACACAACTGGGTAAACCTATTAAATGTAAAACAATCGGTCAGGCAGACTATGTAAAAAGTATGCGTGAGAATAACATTGTATTTGGTATTGGCCCAGCAGGTACTGGTAAAACATATTTAGCTATGGCAATGGCCGTTAATGCTTTTCGTAAAAATGAAGTCAGTAAAATTATTCTCACAAGACCAGCTATTGAAGCAGGTGAAAAACTTGGTTTCTTACCTGGCGATCTTCAAAGTAAGGTAGACCCTTATTTAAGACCATTATATGATGCCTTATTTGAAATTATGGGTCCTGAGAACTTTGAAAAAAATATGGAAAAGGGACTGATTGAAGTGGCACCACTTGCTTATATGCGTGGGCGTACTTTAAATAATGCCTATATTGTATTAGACGAAGCACAAAACACGACACCACAACAAATGAAAATGTTCTTAACACGTATTGGATTTGGTTCAAAAGCAGTTATTACAGGTGACTTAACCCAAGTGGACCTTCCAAATGAGAAACAAAGTGGTTTAAAAGAGGCCCTAAAAGTCTTAGAAAAAGTGGAAGGTATAGGCTTTAGCTTCCTTGATAGACGTGATGTTGTGCGTCACCCACTTGTACAACGCATTGTAGATGCTTATGAAGCTTTTGAGGAAAAGAAGAAATAAGCGAAACAAGGCAGGATGATATAGGGGGGTACAAAAGATGATTCAAAAGAAATACAGTGTATTTGTTTTTGGCATATTAGCATTAGTGGTAACATGTATTGCTGTACTCACAGGAAACTTCTTTACAAAGAAGATTCAAATTCAAATTGGAGAGGTGGCAAAAACAACAATTTTGGCACCTTTTCAAGTAGAAAATGAAATTGCAACCAATCGTAAAAAAGACTTAGCTGAGAGTGCTGTTAAAACCCAATATAAAAAAGATAGTAAAGTCCAAGAAAAAGCCATTGGTGAAATCGAAGAACTTTTTAATTATATTGAAACACTAAAGTCAAATACAACTAATAAGCGTACAGATGAAGAATTAATCAAGATTTTAAATGAACATACATCCATTGCACTTTATAATGAGCAGTATATGGCATTGTTACGTCTTTCAGAAGAAGGTATTACAAATATGAAGAAGACCTGTATAGACGTTGCAAGTAGTTTGTTTGATGAAGGGATTACCCAATCAGGCCAAAATAATAATATTGCTTTAAAATCTGCATTAGAAGCAAGTTCACTTACAGTAACTAAGCAAAAAATTGCACAAGATATTATTACAAGTGTATTAGCACCTAATGTCATTGTGGACGAGTTTGCAACCAGTGAAGCCATTCGCGCAGCAAGAGAAAAAGTAGAACCTGTTTATGTTTTAGCAGGAGAGAAGATTATTGAGCAAGGTACT
>USPX01000205.1 GCA_900556665.1 uncultured Eubacteriales bacterium | reverse complement strand
CAACTACTTCACCAATGGCAACGAACTTGCCATTAACAAGTACATCTACTGGTTCCCCTACTAAACGATTAAGTTCAATAATACTACCAGGCCCAAACTCTAAGATTTCTTTAATCTTACGTGATGTACGACCAAGTTCTACTGACACTTCCAATGAAACATCCATTAAAATATCCATATTTTCTTTTGGATATACTTTTGGACGTGAATCAAAACTTTGGAATTGTGGTGTTTGTACGTCCACATCTGCTCTTACAGCACTTTCGCCATAATAACTTGGTCCTGCTTGCATAACTGGATCTTGATGATATACTGGTGCTGCTTGCATCTGTGGTGCCTGCATTTGTGGTTCTGGTTGTGATGCCACTGGTGATGGCGCTGGTTGTGGCGCTACCGATGGTGCTGGCGTTGGTTGTGGTGCCACTGGTGCTACTACTGGTGCATTATTATTTTCTTCTTCTAATAATCCTGCAATAAGATTTTTTGCAAAACCAATTGGGTGAATTTGCATTAATTCACTATCAATAATATTTTCTTCTATTTGAAGTCTAAATGATACTTTTACTACGTTTCCTTTAGGCCCAAATATACTCTCTAAATCTGTTCCTTTTTTTACAGCTTGTGGTGGACTAATATCAATCTTTTTATTAAAGATTTGTGCCATTGATGTAGATGATGAACCAATCATCTGGTTCATAGATTCTGCAATCGCACTTAAATGTAAATCCGTTACAGGTCCCTCTACATAAGCTCCTGTTCCACCCATCATTAAGTCTGCAATAACTTTTACATCATTGTCTTTTAAAATCATTAAGTTAGAACCAATAAAACCTTCTGTATAGTCTACAGAAACTGCTGTTAAATCATTTGTAAATGTGTTTACAAAGTTATCCCAACTTAAAACTTCTACTTTAGGTGTTGTAATTAAAACCTTATGATTTAATAATGTAAACAGCGTTGTTGCAGCTGTTCCCATACTAATATTCCCAATCTCACCTAAGGCATCAATTTCTTCTGGGCTTAATGTTTCTTCATTTGGGTCTATTACTTCTTCATTTGCATCCTCTGCATCATTAGAAGTATCAGAATCAATATTTCCTAACAATGCATTAATTTCTTCTTGGGAAAGCATTTCGGCTACCATTACTCATCCTCCCTCTGTATTACCTCATTTATTTTTATTGCTACTTTATTTTTATATTCTCCTGGTGTACCTGAGAATTTCAATATATTACCTACATAAATATCAAGATCTGAATCAATATCTCTATCCAGCTTCACGATATCTGTACACTTAAGTTCAAGAAACTCTCTTACTGTAATATGTGTTTTCCCTAATACCGCTTTCACAGGAACCTTTCTTCTTTCAATCATCTTTTCTATGTATTCTTCATATGAAGGTCCGAGTTCTTGCTCTTTTTGTGTAAACCAATATTTCGTATTGAGCTTATCCATGATAGATTCAATCACTAAATGTGGAATACATATATTCATCATACCAGCTACATTCCCTATTTTTATATTAAGTGTCACAAGGGCAATGATTTCATTAGGTGATATAATCTGTACAACTTGAGAGTTTGTTTCAATCTTTTCCAATATCGGGTCAAGTTCTACTACATTCTGCCAAGGTTCGCGTAATAACTGTACAAACTGAACAAATATCTTTTCTAAGATAACACGCTCAATATCTGTAAATTCTCTAATTTTTTCAATACCTACACCGCTTCCACCTAATACTCGATCGATAATTGCATACCCCATGTTAGGTGTAAGCTCTAATATAATCGAACCTTTAAGTGGCTTAAAATCTGCAACGGCTAAAATGACGGGGTTAATTAATGCATTAGAGAATTCCGAATATGTAACAGCCTCGGCATTCATTACTTCTACTGATACAAGCGATCTTAGATGCCCTGATAAATAAGTAGAAATTAATCTTGCATAACTTTCAAATATGATTTCTAGTGTTCTAAGCTGCTCTTTGGAGAATTTAGAAGGTCTTGCAAAGTCATAAACCTTAACACCTTTTTGCTCATTGGCTTCTTGGATTTCATTTACACTAAGCTCTCCTGTATTAAGCGCTTTAAAGAGTTCATCTATTTCGCTTTGTGACAATACTTCACCCACGTCGTGTCACCTCCTTTTATCTAAGTTGTTTCTTACACTGCTATTTATTGGACAAAGAAATCTTTAAAATAAACTTCCTTAATAAGTGTTGTATCTAATAACTTATTAAGTCTATTTACGATTTCGCTACCAAGCTTTACTTGTGCATCAGCTTTTGACATCATACTGTATGTTTGTTCACGTACAACTTGTATAATTTCATTTCTAATAAGTGCTACGTTTTCACTATATAATGCTGAAAAAGCCTCATAACCTTTTTTGTCAGATTGATCTACTCCTAAACTTACGCTGATTCTAGCAATATGTTGCATACTATCTTCACCATATACATTACTTGTAATGGCCTCAGCCAATTCAACTTTTGCAAGTTCTGTCTTTTTAAATTCTTCTTGTACTGCTACTACTTCTTTAGGAGTTTTATTGAGTTGCGTTAGGACAAAGAATGTACTTCCTGCTATCCCTAATCCTAAAACCACAAATCCAACTATTACAAATATTTTAAATTTATTTTCCAAGTATGTCCACGCCTTTCTACCTTGCTGTCAATGATTTACCAATCTTAATCTCTACACGTCTGTTTTTGCTTCTGCCTTCTTCTGTCTTGTTATCTGCAATAGGATGATACTCAGACATACCTTCTATTGAAATCTTTTCTGGACTAAAGCTTCTTTCCTCAATATAGAATCTTGCTACTGCTGATGCCCTTGCACTTGATAATTCAAAATTGCTTGGGAAGTATGCTGTATGAATTGGTACATTATCTGTATGCCCTTCAAATCTTAATGAATAACCATCTTCCATATATTCTTTTAACTTAGAAGATAAAGCATCTAAAGTTTGAATTGCACCTGCTTTAATTTCTGCTTTTCCACTTTCAAAAAGTACTGTATCTGCAAATCGAATAATAACTTCATCACCATTTTTCTCAACTACAAGTTGATCGTCTATATTCGCGTTACTTGTGAACTCTTGTAAATCTTCTTTTACCTTTTCGAGTTCTACATCTAATTTAGCTGCTTGTTCTAAAGTTGAGCGGTCACTTGAGCCTGGAAATTGACTGACCCCATTCCCTAATATATTTGCGCTCTCACTAATCGTATCCGCTCCATCTAATATACCAATAGATCCATCAAAGGAAGCAATAACTGCTTTAAATTTTACGGCATCAATTGTAGACATTGAGAACAGTAATACGAAGAAAGTAAGAAGTAAGGTCATCATATCTCCATATGTATTCATATAGGCGGGTGCACCTTTTTTAGGTTCATCTTCCTTCTTTTTCATCTAGACTCACCACCTTACTCTTCTTTATCAGCTTCTTCACCAATTGCCCCACGATTTGATGGTGCTAAGAAGGCTTTTAATTTTTCTTCAATTACACGTGGATTTTCACCTGCTTGTATTGAAAGTAACCCTTCAATCATAACTTGCTTATGTAAAATTTCTTCTGCACTTCTAACTTTTAATTTACTAGCAATTGGTCCAGCAATATAGTTAGCAATCATCGAACCATATAATGTTGTGATAAGGGCAACACCCATTTTAGGTCCAATTGTTGTTGGGTCATCTAAGTCTCCTAGCATCCCGATAAGACCAATAAGTGTACCAATCATTCCCCAACCTGGAGCAGCTTCTGCCATAGCTTCCCAGAACTTTTGATTATCTTTATGTCTTGCTTCAACAAATGCAAGCTCTGTTTCCATAATACTACGAAGTAATTCTGCATCTGTTCCATCTACAATAAGCATAATACCTTTTTGTAAAAATATATCGTCCATATTTTGTGCAATTTCTTCAAGTGCAAGTAATCCTTCTTTTCTTGCTGCAAGAGCAAGTTCATTAATTTTTTTTATCACATGCACTGGATCTGATTCCTTGTTTGAAAATGTATGTTTGATTGTTTTTAATGACTCTATAAATTTAGGTAATGGATTAGAAATAAGTAATCCGGCAACTGTTCCACCAATTACAATTAAGATAGAACCTGGATCTACGAAACTCATTAAGCTTGTTCCCGTCTGTATAACCCCGAAGATCATACAGAACGCCCCTACTGCTAACCCTACTATTGTTGAAATATCCATCTTTCCACTCCTAACTTTCTACAGGAAGTGACGTTTGTCTCTTGTAGCTTATAATTTTGTTTATCACTTCCTGAGTTGTTTCTTTCACCACATATTT